>JAZUGZ010000257.1:0-1821 GCA_045641425.1 Candidatus Fimenecus sp. | reverse complement strand
ACTTGGTTTAAAGAATATGTTTACATTCCCCTTGGTGGTAACCGAAAGGGAACTACAAGACAATGCCTTAACATTTTTGTTGTTTGGGCGCTAACTGGAATTTGGCACGGTGCTTCGTGGAATTTTCTTTTGTGGGGCGTTTACTTTGGCGTGCTTTTAACTCTTGAAAAATTCTTTATGCTTAAAGTCCTTACAAAGGTTCCGCCATTTTTTGCACACATTTATACAATGCTCTTTGTTGTATTTGGTTGGGTAATTTTTGACTTTACAAGTGTAAAAGATATTGGCACTTATGCCTTTAGCATGGTAAACTTTAGTGAAAATATCTCGAAAGATAACCTTGCATTTGTGCTTTCATATTTGCCGATTTTGTTAATAGCCGTATTTTGTAGCTTGCCATTTATTCGAAAGGTTTATGACAAGTGCAAAACTCTTAAAGTATTCCCAGCTCTCGAAGGGTTAGCAGTTGTTTTAATTTTAATTCTTTGCACCGCTTCACTTGTTCGTGGCGGTTATAATCCATTTTTATACTTTAGATTTTAATGGGGGTAGAGTATGAGCAAAATCAAAAATAAAATATTACCGAGCTTGTTCCTTTTATTCATTTTCGCATTTGCTCTTGCTTTAGCCTTTGGTCCTAAAAAGGCTCGCTCTGAAAATGAAAAAAGAGTGTTAAGCACTTTCCCTAAAGTGTCGGTAGAGTCTGTTTTTAGTGGCGATTTTACAAAAGAATTTGAAGCTTTTCTTTCAGACCATTTCCCACTTCGCGAAAAGCTTGTAGGGCTTGACGCTTACGCAGGGCTAATACTCGGTCAAAATGGCGAAAACGGAATTTACTATGGTAAAAACGGTTACTTAATTACCGAACCGCCAACTCCCAACAAAACAAGAATAAAGAAAAATGCAGATTATGTTAGTCGCTTTATTGATGAAGCATCTTTGCCGTCAAGCGTAATAATTGTGCCTACAACTGGCTACACAATGAGCGAGAATTTGCCAAAAAATCATAAAGAATATTGTGACAATGTGGTTTTAGATTTGGCAAAGCAAAAAATTACCAATGCAAAGTTTATTGACCTTAGAAATACATTTAACGAAAATAAAAATAGCACACAAATCTATTATAAAACTGACCACCATTTAACAAGTGAAGGTTCAATTTTAATTTATAACGATTACTGCAAAGCTTTTGGGTTAGAGCCTAAATCGTTCAAAAAAAGCGAAACTGTAAATGGATTTTTTGGTACTTGCTATTCAAAAAGTGGCTTTTGGAATACTAAAAGCGACAGCATTTCACTTTACAAAACTGACACAAAATTTACAGTAACAATAAATGACGGCAAAAAAACTAAAACTAATAATAGCCTTTATTTTAACGAGCATTTAGAAAATGCCGACAAATACCCAGTGTTCCTTGACGGCAACCACGCTCTTACAAAAATACATAACGAAAGCCTTAAAAATGGCAAATGCCTTTTAATAGTAAAAGACTCTTATTCTCATTGCTTCACAACATTTTTAGCCGAGAATTATGAAAATATTATTTTAGTGGATTTGCGTTATTATAAATCATCAGTCAAAACTATTTTGAATGACGAAGGTGTTACCGAGCTTTTGTTTATGTTTGGCAGTGAGAATTTTAATTCAAGCACTGACCTTGCTTGGCTTTTAATGTGAAAGGAGTAATTATGAAGAAAATTCCTGAATATAATGGCACTCTTCGTAGTCACAAGCTTGATGTTCCTGAATGTATTTATGAATGTAGCGGAATTTCAATTTTTGGCCGAAGAATTAAGTCACTTGTTTTTTCAACAGATGTTG
>JAZUGZ010000256.1:0-3495 GCA_045641425.1 Candidatus Fimenecus sp. | reverse complement strand
GCTTTTTGTTTAGTTTCAGTTTATTTTTCTATTCTATTATTTGCTACAATAGGCAAATTTCGGAAATAATTTTTCTATGTAATTTATCACACACTATTTTTGTTAGTGTGTTTTTTAGGAGAGAAAGATATGAAAACAGTAGAACTTGACAGAACACCACAAATTCATCCGTACCCTGAAACCACTATGTTCGGTGCGGTTGAAATGGCAAAAAACAAGTACCCAAATGCTATTGCTTATGATTTTCAAGGCAAACTTACAACCTACACACAGTTTATTGCTTTAATTGAAAAGGCTGCTAAAGGTTTAATGGCACAGGGAATAGAAAAAGGCGACAGAGTTACAATTTGTATGCCTAACACACCACAAGGTGTTATTTGTCTTTATGCACTTAACAGAATTGGTGCTATTGCTAACATGGTACACCCACTTTCCGCTGAAAAGAATATTACATTTTACCTTGATTTTTCACATAGTAAAATGATTCTTACAATGGATATGTTCTATGAAAAGGTAAAAAAGGCTGTTTCAGAAGCCCAAAGCGAAACAAAAATTATTGTTGCTCGTATTCAAGATGAGCTCCCAACTCCACTTAACATTATTTATAGATTTGCTAAAAACAGCAAAAACATGAAATTCCCTGACAGAGAATGTGACATTCTTTGGACAGATATGGTAAAGAGCGGAAATGACATTACACTCCCACCTATTGAATATAACGAAAACGAAACAGCAGTTATTCTTTACAGTGGCGGTACAAGTGGTAACCAAAAAGGTATTTGCCTTACTGACAAAAACTTTAATGCACTCGGTATGCAAATTTCTGAAATTTGCGGTGTTAACCTTAATGATAAGTGCAAGTTCTTATCTGTTATGCCTATCTTCCACGGTTTTGGTCTTGGTATTGGTATTCACACAATTCTTGAAAACGGTGCAAGATGTATTTTAGTTCCACAGTTTACTATTGACTCTTATGCTAAAACAGTTATCAAGAAAAAGCCAAACTTTATTGCTGGTGTTCCAACACTTTACCAAGCACTTTTTGAAACAGACAAGTTTGACGGTCAAGACCTTTCATTCCTTGTTGGTGTATTCTCAGGTGGCGACGCGTTAAGCCCAGAGCTTAAAAAGAGAGCTGATAAGTTTCTTAAAGACCACAACGCAAACATTCAAATTCGCGAAGGTTATGGTCTTACAGAATGCGTTACAGCAAGCTGTGTAACTCCATTTGACAAAGCAAAGGTTGGCTCTATTGGTCTTCCACTTCGTGATATGCAATACAAAATCGTTGAGCCTGGTAGATTCAACGAAAAGACAATTGGCGAAGACGGCGAAATTATTTTAACTGGCCCAACACTTATGCTCCGTTATCTTGACAATGAAGAAGAAACAGCACAAACAGTTAAAACTGATGAAGATGGTACAAGATGGCTCTTTACTGGCGACATGGGCTATATGGATGAAGAAGGTTTCGTTTATTTCAAGCAAAGAATTAAACGAATGATTGTTACAAGTGGTTACAACGTTTACCCGTCACACGTTGAAGACATTATTGACAAATGCCCTGACGTTAACTACTGCTGTGTAATTGGTGTTCACGACCCATACAAACAGCAAAAAATTAGAGCTTATGTTGTTCTTAATGACGGCGTTGAAGCTACTGACGAAGAGAAGCAAAAAATTAAAGATTTCTGCAAGCCATACCTTGACAGATACGAGTGGCCAAAAGAAATTGAATTCCGTGATGCACTTCCAAAAACTCTTGTTGGTAAAGTTGCATACCACACATTAGAAGAGGAAGCAGAGCAAAATGGCTAAAAAAGAAAAGAAGAAAAATGTTAGACGCTTCTATGGGTTTGCAAAGTTTTTCATTTGGTGCGCAATTCATTTTGTTGCACCAAGCCTTATGAAGAAAAACTATGCCGAAGTAGAGCACTACACACCAAAGAACAAAACATTCATCATAATTGCAAACCATTCAGACATTTTAGACCCTGGCTACCAAATGATTTCACTTAACAGATATGTTCGTTTTGTAGCGGCTGACTGGCTCGCAACTTACAGTTTTATCAACAAAATCCTTTTAGATAAAATGGATGGTGTAATTATAAAGCATAGAGATTACCCACCACATGTATTAACAGACGAAATTCTTGAAAACCTTAAAGCAGGTATTCCAGTTGGTCTTCAAGCAGAGGGCCTTGTTACAACAAATGGCGAAACTGGATTTATCTCCCCTAACACTGGTAAGCTTGTAAAAGATTCTGGCGTTGCACTTATTACTTATAAAATTACTGGTGGCTACCTTAGAAGACCACGTTGGGCAGAAACAAAGCGTACTGGCGATGTTTTCGGCAAGGTTGTTCACGAATATAGTGCGGAAGAATTACAGAATTATTCAGTTGAAGAAATTAACGAGATTATTCGCAGAGACATTTATGTAAACGCATTTGAGCAACAAAGAATGCACCCACATGTTTACAAGGGTGAGCGACTTGCAGAATTTTGTGAGAGAACAATTTATGTTTGTCCTAAATGTAACGGAGTTAGCACACTTCACTCTCACGATGATGAATTCAAATGTGAATGTGGCTATAAGGTAACTTATGGCGAAGACTGTTTCTTCCACGGCGATGATGTTGTTTTTGACAATGTTCTTGACTGGGACAAGTGGCAGAGAAAAAAATGGAAAGAAATTCTTACAACTGGCGAAGGTCTTATTTACAGCGAGGGTGGTCAAATAGTTTATAGTGTTGTTGGCAAAGAAAAAACAGAAATTTGCTCTGATGCAACACTTAATATTTACCCCGATAAATTCGAGCTAGTTATGGACGACAAAACTGTTTCACTTAATATTAAGACTATGAAACGAGTTCAAAACTCAGGCCCACAAAACCTTGTTTTAATTGACGAGAACAACGACTACTACCTTTTAGACAACAAAATTCCAAGAGCTTCAGACAAATATGTTGCCGCTTGGTACTACCTTAACGGTAGAGAATACGAATAAAGTAAAAAGAAAGCCCCACCGACTCCGGTGGGGTTATTTTTATACAATTTACTTTTTCATTAAATCAGAAAGTTTAACACTATCAAGATAAGAGGTTATTCTGCTATCAAGTTCTTTCCACATTGGAAGAGTACGGCAACTCTCTGCTCTGTCGCATTTTTCGGCATTACAGTCAAGGCAAGCTACCGGAGCGAGTGAACCTTCAGTAGCACGCAAAATGTCGCCTACTATGTACTCGTGGGGCTTTCTTGTGAGCCTATACCCCCCACCTTTACCGTGAACACCCTCTAAAAAGTTTTCACGAACCAAAAGTGGCATTACTTTTTCAATATATTTTAGTGATATTTCTTGCCTTTCGGCAATTTCTTTCATTGCAATATACTCGTTTGTGTTTTGCTCTGCAAGGTCTATCATTATCCTTAAAGCATAACGCCCTCTTGTAGAAATTTTCACTTGATTTCCTCTTTCTAATCAATTATTCAAAA
>JAZUGZ010000255.1:0-6165 GCA_045641425.1 Candidatus Fimenecus sp. | reverse complement strand
ACAGAACGACATGGCTACGATCCGACTTGGTTGGATGGCAGACTTTGGCGAATATTTACCGACAGATGCTGTTTTATATAGTGGAGAAGATGCAGAGCTTGTTCACAATACTTGGCCGGCTCGCTGGGCAAAGCTTAATAGAGAAGCAGTTGAAGAAGCCGGTAAACTTGGCGAAATAATGTTCTTTACTCGTGCAGGTTTTAGTGAAACTCCAAAATATTCTACAATGATGTGGAATGGCGACAACCATGTTGACTTTTCTATTGACTTTGGACTTCCATCTGTTATCCCTGCTATGCTTTCGCTAACATGTTGTGGATTTGGTCTTTCACATTCCGACATTGGTGGTTACACAACATTCTTTAACCTTAAAAGAAGTGAAGAATTGTTTATGCGTTGGTGCGAAATGAATGCATTTTCGCCAGTACTTCGTGGTCACGAAGGCTTAAACCCTGATTTGAACGCACAGTTTGACGCAAGCGAAGAAGTGCTTGAACACGGAGCAAAATTTAGTAATATTTATAAGTCCTTAAAACCATATCTTAAAGATGCAGTAAAATACAATACGGAAAACGGTGTTGGCGTAGTAAGACCACTTTTCTTCTATTATGACGAAGAAAAAGCATATACCGAAGCTTATGAATATTTACTCGGTCGTGATATTCTTGTTTCCCCAGTAATTAGACCTAAAAAGAATAGTAAAAAAGTATATCTCCCTGACGACACTTGGGTACATTTGTGGTCAGGTAAAGAATATAAAGGTGGCGAATACGAAATTTCTGCTCCTATTGGCGAAATTCCAGTATTCATCAGAAAAGAAAGTCCATTCTTGGACGAATTTATGAAACTTAAAAATATTTAACGGAGGCTAAAAATATGAAATACTTTTTAGACAGTGCAAAAATTGACGAAATTCGTGAGGCTTATGATACTTTTGGTATTGACGGCATCACAACAAACCCAAACCACATTATGAATTCTGGTAAACCATTTTACACAGTAATTGGCGAGCTTGCAGAATTTGTAAAAGAAAAGGGTATTGAGGGCTGGGATAAGTTCCCAATTTCAGTTGAAATTAATCCACACCTCGACGATGCGGACGAAATGGTAGAAATGGGTACAAAAATCGCATCTATGTGCAAAAACTTTGTAATTAAAATTCCTTGCACAGAAGCTGGCATTACAGCAGCAAGAAGACTTGAAGAAAAAGGTGTTAGAACAAACCTTACTCTCGTTTTCTCTCCTTCACAAGCCCTTATTGCCGCAAAAAATAACTCACTTTTTGTTTCTCCATTTATTGGTTGGAAAGAAAATAGTGGCGAAGACTGTGCACAGTACATTCAAGATATTGTTGATATTTATTCAAACTATGGCTTCTATGGCAAAACAGAAATAATCTGTGCCGCAGTTAGAAATGGTAAGCAGATTGTTGACTGCGCAGTAGCAGGGGCCGATATTGTTACCGCAGGACTTCAGGTGTTTAAGGATAGCTTCTATCATCCATACACAGACTTTGGTCTTGCAAAATTCCAGTCTGCTTGGGACAACACAATTACAGAATAATTAAAGGAGAAAAATATTATGAAAATCGGATTTATCGGACTCGGTATTATGGGCGAGTCAATGTGCGAAAACATTGTAAAAAAACATGACGATAAGGTGTATGTTTCTGACATTAACAGGTCACAGGTTGAAAAACTCGCAGGAGTTGGTGCAATAGCTTGCGAAAATAACATTGAAGTAGCAAAAAATGCAGATTTAATTATTACTATGGTGCCAAAATCAGAGCATGTTAAGGCTGTTTACACAGAGCTTTTACCAGTTATTGATGACACTAAAATTTGTATTGATATGAGTACAATTGACCCAGCTGTTTCAGTTGAATGTGCCCAGATGATTAAAGCAAAGGGTGCACAGTTTGCTGACTGCCCAGTTGTAAAGAGCAAGCCAGCTGCTATTGACGGAACTCTCGGCATACTTATTGGTGCTGACGAAGAATTAGTACCTACAATTAAGCCAATTCTCGCTTATATGGGTAACAACATTAAATACATGGGTGGCAATGGTAGAGGACTCGTTATGAAAATCTGCTCAAATGCAATGGTTGCCGCTGTTCAAAATGGTGTTAATGAAACAATGGCACTCGCTCAAAAGTGGGGACTTGATATTGACGATTACGCAGAAGCAATTTCTTATGGTGGCGGTAAAAACTTCTACTTAGAGCTTCAAAAGGATAACCTTAAAGCAGAAAATTGGACTACTGCTTTCTCACTTGAAAATGAACATAAAGACCTTGGCATTTGCACTCGTATGGCAGAGGAAGTTGGCTTCGAAATGCCTGGACTTAAAGTTTGCAAGGCTGTTTACGACAAAGGTATGGAAATGGGTATGGGTAAACTCGACTTCCGTTCAACTTATAAAATTGTAAAGGGTGAGTAATTTGCTCGAAAGATTAAACAAAGTTAATGATGTAAAAATTCACTCTGTATTTTCAGCCGACTTTAAGCCATTTGGTAGAGTGCTTGAGGGTTATGACTTTAGTGACTTGATTTCTTATATGGAAAACGAAACTCCAATTCCTGAAAACGGAAATATTTATATTCCGTCAGATGATAATATGGAAAAATTCCCGATTTGTGAAACAGTAAAGAATACAGTTTTTGGCGAAATGCCTATTCAAATTGGTTATTGTAATGGCAGAAACACTACCTACAATGGCTTTGAATACCACAAAGCACCTGAAATCAATGTAGCCGTTACTGATTTTATGCTCGTACTCGGACATAGCTTTGAAATCGAAAATAACACATATAAAATTGAACAGGCTAAGGTTTTCTTTGTGCCAAAGGGTACAGCAATCGAGATGTTTGGCACAACCTTACATCTTTCGCCTTGCAGAGTTTGTGATGAAGGCTTTAAGGGAATTGTAATTTTACCAAAAGGCACAAATACACCACTCGAGAGTAAAACTGTAACAGATGAAGAGTCAAAACTTCTTTTGCAGAAAAATAAATGGGTAATTGCCCATAAGGACCGTGAGCCACTTATAAAACAGGGGGCTGTGGCTGGTGTTATCGGCGAAAATAAAGAACTTAAATATTAAGGAGTTACAAAATGGCAAAATTTAATTTGCTTTATGTGCCAATCGGTGTTCCTACATTTCACCTTGAAAGTGCACAAATAGAATTTAATAAATCAGTAGAGCTTCTTTCTTCTCTTACTGATGATTTATCAGTGCCAAGCGAAATGCTTTTATCTATCGAAAAATTAAATGCATTTCTTGATGGCCAAAACCCTGATTTAATTGTTTTACAAAATATCACTTTTGCAAATTCAGCTTACACAGCAGAGGTGCTTCGTAAATTTGATTGCCCAATACTTCTTTGGACACTTCGCGAGCCAGTAATTGACGGTGGCAGACTTCGTCTTAACTCATTAACTGGTGCTTACTCAGCGGCTAACACTATTAAGCAGTTTAGAAAAGAGCCACTTCAGTATTTATATGGCGGAGCAGACGAAGAAAAGGTAAAAAGTGAAATCGGCGCAATTATTCGTGCCGCTAAAATCAAAAAAGACCTTCGCTCACTTAATATTGTGTCGGTAGGCCACACTCCACAAGGCTTTGGATTTGGTAGAGCACTTGACAACGAAATGCTTAAAACATTTGGTGCAAACCTTATTTCTATTGAAGCAAGAGAGCTTATTGATATTGCAAAATCTTATACTGACGAAGAAATCGCAGAGTATTTAGAAGATGCACAAAATAAAACTGTTGGTTTAGAGTGCACTCCAGAAAATAATAGAAAAGATTTTGCAAGACTTTATAAGGCTTATGCTGAATATGTAAAGACTAACAATATTGGCGCACTTTCTTCTCGTTGTTGGCCAGATTTCTTTACGGCATTTGGCACACCAGTTTGTGCAGTTCTCGCTATGCTTAACGATTTAGGCGTTGCATCTTCTTGCGAAGCTGACACTTACGGTGCATTATCTATGTATATAGGTCAATCTTTAACTGGTAAACCAACTTTCTTTGGCGACCCAGTGTCTTTAGATGAAGAAGAAAATACAATCACATTTTGGCATTGTGGCACAGCCGCTTGTTCCCTTGCTCGTGAAGACACAGGCGCAGAAATTGGCGTTCATTGTAACCGTAAAATTGGCCCTACAATGGAATTTGGCTGTAAGCCTTGCGAAAAGGTTACTATTTTTAGAATTGGCAAAGACGAAAACGGAAAATTCCGTATGTTTATAGCTTCAGGCTCTGCACTTGACAAGCCAAAACAGTTTAACGGAACTTCTGTTGTAGTTAAAACTGAAAACAATGCTGAAAATATTGTTAAGTCAAGTGTAAAGAAAGGCTTCGAGCCACACTTTGCCGTAATTTATGGCGATGTTAAAGCAGAGCTTATGGCACTTTCTGAAATGTTAAATTTAGAAATTTGTGAGTATTAAGATGCTAAAAGAAATCTTATTTTTAATCGTAGTATTTTTAACTAATATAATTCAGTGCATTACTGGCTTTGCGGGTACAGTACTCGCAATGCCATTCTCCGTAATGCTTGTAGGGTTTGAAACAGCCCGTCCCGTTCTTAATGTGCTCGGGCTTTTGGCATCTATATTCGTGTTAGTTGTAGGCTTCAAAAACATTGATAAAAAAGAGTTTTTTAAAATTACTCTTGTAATGGTGCTGGGAATTATAGGTGGAATTTTCCTTAAAGACAAACTCGTTGGAATGGGCAGTGTACTTTATAAAATTCTCGGTATTCTCGTAATTGTTTTCGCACTTATGAATGCTTATTTCTTTTACTCTAAAAAAGAGCGAAAGCCTATGAGCAAACCGACCGAGATTTTAGCACTTCTTTCTTCTGGTCTTGTTCACGGAGTTTTTGTTTGCGGTGGTCCACTTCTTGTAACATACGCTTCCGTTAAACTTCCTGAAAAAGATAAATTCCGTTCAACACTTTCTGCCGTTTGGGTAGTTCTTAATGGAATCATTATGGCTTCTGACATTAGGGCAGGGGTGTTTACTTCGGCTACACTTCAAATTACTGGAGTTAGTGTAATCGCTTTAGCACTCGCACTTGTTGTGGGCAATTTGATTTACAAAAAAATGAGCCGAAAAGCATTTCTTAATTTAACTTATGTTTTAATGGTAATCAGCGGAATTTCACTTTTGGTTAAGTAGGTGAGTTATGAAAACAGGACTTAATATGCGCTCGGTAAAAACTGAAAACAGAAGTCTTATTCTCTATCTTTTACAGAAAAACGGAACAATGAGCCGTAAAGAGATAGCTGAAAAATCAGGACTTACACCAGCAGCAGTTACAAAAATTTGTAACGAGTTAATTTCTTCAAATATGCTTATTGAAACTGGCGAGGTTAGTAAAGGCGTAAAGGGTAGAAAAGAAATTTTACTTTCACTAAATTTTGGCGAAAAATATGTTCTCGGCATAAATGCTGAAACAACTCACATTACTTATTCGCTTTCTAAATTCTCAGGCGAAAATGTTGCGATTAAAACCACTGGATTTACTGACAATATAGAAACAGTACTTGAAGAAACTGAAAAATTATTGTATGATAATAATGTTAATCACAAATCACTCTCGTCAGCGGGAGTTTGTGTTGTTGGCTCGGTTTCAGGCAAGGGCTATGGACTTTGGAATTGCAAAGAGCTTTGCGAAAAGCTTGCCGAAAAATATTCAATACCCGTAACCGCTGAAAATAATGTTAGAGCATTCGCACAAAGTGAATTGCTTTATTCGGGTACAATTTCAAATGAGTCGGTTCTTTTCTTTAAGTGGGGCCCTGGTATTGGCTCGGCAGTTGCTACTGACGGAAAAGTCTTTTCTGGTAACGATAAAGGAATTGCAGAAATTGGCCATTACATAGTAAACCCAGCAGGCAAGAAATGTCGTTGTGGCAGGTACGGTTGCCTTGAAACAGAAGCAGGGGAAGAGGCACTTGTTAATTTAACAGGTCTTTTCTTAAAAGAAATCACTTCATCAACTGATGAAAATGTCATTCATATTCTTGATGAAAAAATAGATGTTGTAGCCTTGGCACTTACTAATACCGCTACAATTTTGAATGCTAAAAAAATAGTTCTTTTTGGCTCTGTTTTCTCTAATGAAAATGTTGTAGAAAAGCTAAAAAGACAAT
>JAZUGZ010000254.1:0-4279 GCA_045641425.1 Candidatus Fimenecus sp. | reverse complement strand
CAACTCCTTGGCTCACAGACCGACATGGCTACGATCCGCCTTAGCCCGTGAAGCTTCAAAAAGACTTGATGTTCCATTTGGTATTGTTGACTTGTCTTTAGCACCTACTCCGGCAGTTGGCGACTCTGTTGCTCATATCCTTGAAGAAATGGGACTTGAGCAGTGCGGTGCTTGTGGCACAACTGCTTGCCTTGCACTTCTTAATGATGCTGTTAAAAAAGGTGGCGTAATGGCTTCTTCACATGTTGGTGGTCTTTCGGGTGCATTTATCCCAGTTTCTGAAGATGCTGGTATGATTGATGCAGCTCGTTCAGGTGTTCTTTCAATGGAAAAGCTTGAAGCTATGACAGCTGTTTGCTCAGTTGGTCTTGATATGATAGCAATTCCTGGCGACACACCTGCTGAAGTTATTTCAGGCATTATTGCAGACGAAGCTGCAATTGGTATGGTTAACTCAAAGACAACAGCAGTTAGAGTTATTCCTGCAATCGGTAAAAAAGATGGCGAAGAAATTGAATTTGGTGGACTTTTCGGTGTATCTCCTATAATGAAAGTTAGCACCGCTTCCCCTGCTAAGTTTATTTCTCGTGGTGGTCGAATTGCTGCTCCACTCCAAAGCCTTAAAAACTAAAGAAAAGGAACTGATGATTTTTCATCAGTTCCTTTTTTCTTGGTTAGTTCAATAATTTTAACAAGAACTTGCTTTTCTTATTTGTATTATTTTCAATTCTCTTACCAATTAATATTTCCTATTTTGTATGATTTTGATACCAGTTTTGCATTTTGCGTATAATTTGATATAATAAAATAGTATAATGCAAAACAAAAACTCGGAGGGCATTATGAAAATTGCGATTTGTGATGATGAGCTATCAGTAGTTCAAAATATAACAGCATATTTACACGAGTATTCAGCAGAAAAGCACATCGATTTTGAACTTTGCACCTTTTCATCTGGACAGGAACTTTTAGAGTGTAACGAAAAATTTAATATTGCAATTCTTGATGTTGAAATGCCTGAAATAGATGGTATTGAGCTTGGCAAAAAACTTCGAGAGAAAAACAAAAATATTATTTTAATTTACATTACAGCTTATCAAAAATATCTTGATGCAGCACTTGACTTAAACGCTGCAAGGTTTTTTGAAAAGCCGATAGATAAGAAACGATTTTTTGAGGGAATTGACAACTCGATTAAGCGAATTAACAATTCTACAATTAGCTTTTTAGTTAAAGATAATTCTGAAACAGTTAGAATTTCAACTGATGAAATTATTTACATTGAAATTGAGCCATTAGGTCACAGAAAAACTAAAATAGTAACCGAGACCGAAACTTATATTTCTACAAACAAAATGAGCTTTTGGGAAAATGAGCTTAAAGATTTTATGTTTGTAAAAACACATAAGAGCTTCATTGTTAATCTTAATTTTGTAACAAAATATGATGATAAAAATATTGAACTTAACAAGAGCTTTAATATTCCATTGTCAAGGAATTACAAAAGCGACTTTAAAACAAGATTTGCAAAGTTTATGACGGAGATTTAATATAGATTAGCACATATTGCAGCTTATATTAATTAAGGTGTTACAATAGCTGCGATAAAGAGCCTATAAAATAGAATGTCACTTAACAATTGTTCTTTGATAGTGAAAAGTGTAAATTTAATTCAGCCATAATATTCAATAAATAATATCTTGGAGATAGTATGAATACTGATAAACTTATAATAGATATTTTTCTATATATTTTTGAAGCGTTTGTGTTTTTGTATTACGCAGGATTAATATCAGAACCTCGCAAAAAGAGTGCTGTTCGTATTTTTTCCACTTTAGCAGGGTACACAGCATTATTCTTTGTTTATGAATTTAATAACTTAATAGCAACTGGATTAAGTATTGTATTGATATGTACATTACTGTTTGGTTACCTATATACTATGAGCCTTAAAAGTTCACTTTTCCATTCATTTATTCTATTCGGAGTTATGGCAGCAAGCGAAGTTGTAGTTATGGGCATTGTAACACTTATTGCTGATGGTGGATTTGATGTAGAAAACATTAATCCAAGTGCATATTTAATAGATGTAACAATTAGTAAACTTGCATATTTTATTATTCTTGTTGTTATTGCTAGATTGTTTGGAATAAAAGAAAGTCAAGTTCAAAAGAAAAAATCATATTGGATTATTTTGATAATGCCATTGTCAAGTATTATAATGATGACAATTTTTAGAAATATATCAATCAACTTTGACTTTTCAATTAAAAATTATATTATTTGGATAATTTCAAGTTTGCTTGTTCTTTTTTCAAATATTATTGTTTTTATAATTTTTGAAACATCTCAAAAAGATGCTATGGAACTGAGTGCGTTGAAAACAATTCAACAGCAAGCAAAATATGACAATGAATATATGCAGGTATTAGAACATCAAAACAATGAAATTAATATGTTACTTCACGATACTAAAAATCATTACCTTGCAATTTCAAATATGAATTCTGCTGATGAAATGAAAGAGTATATCGCAAATGTTTTAGATGATGTTCAGCAATATAACATAGTTCATTTAACAAACAATAAAATGTTAGATTTGCTTTTGAGCAAATACTCTGTACTGTGCCAAAATAATGGTGTTAAGTTAAATGTTGAAGTAAAAACAGCAAACTTGCTTTATGTGCCAGAAGCTGATCTTTCAACTATTATCAATAATCTTATGGACAATGCTTTGGAGTCTGCCAAAGTTAGTACCGAAAAGGAAATTGATTTTAGCATTAGGCACATAAACGGGTTTGACACTCTAACTGTTTCAAACAGTTGTAATGAAGAACCTATGCAAAAAAGTGGCAAGCTAATTACAACCAAAACAGCAAAATCAGTTCACGGCTTCGGTACAAAAATCATTAAAAAATATGCTACTAAAAACAACGCCACTTACGAATGGTTTTACGATAGTGAAAAGCGTAAATTTAATTCAACAATAATTTTTCAAAGTAACAATTAAGCAGGAGTAAAAACTCCTGCTTTTTATTTACCAGTTTTGTAGGATTTTAATATACCTTATGTATTTAGCATTGCGGAATAATTTGAAAAATAATAAAATTTAGTAAACAACAATATTGAAATAATTTAGGAGGAAAATTACTATGAAAAAATCCCAAAAATTACTATCATTCGTTTTATCATTTCTTATGATTTTTACTGCTTTACCATTTTCATCAGTTGTGTTTGCAGAAAGTGTTTTGCATTATCAAGATTTTGAATACATAATCTGCAATAATCACGCTGAATTGCAGGATTACACAGGTACAAGTAAAACAGTAACAGTACCTTCTAAAATCAATGGATATTACACAGTAATTCCAAGCACTTTATTCTATCAACATCACGAAATAGAAAATGTGCTTGTAGAAAGTGACAATCCTACCTACACATCTGTTGATGGTGTTCTTTTCAACAAGTCAAAAACAGAATTGATTTACTATCCTGATGCAAAAACAAACAGCGAATATGTTATTCCAAATGGTGTTATTTCAATAAATGATTATGCTTTTAACCATTGCCAAAAATTAACAACCATAAGTATCCCTGATACTGTAACAAGTATTGGATCATCTTCATTTGCAAACTGTACATCATTAAAAAATATAATTATTCCAAATAGTGTAGAAGTAATTGAATCAAGTGCATTTATGAGTTGCAATTCGCTTGAAAATGTAATTATACCAAATAGCATTACATATATTGACGATTGCTTTAAGGGTTGTGCTATGCTTAAAAATGTTTATATTCCAAAAAGTGTAACCGCTATTAGTAACGGAGCATTTGTTGGATGCGATAATATTGAAAATTTTACAGTTGAGTACAATCAAAATTGTGATTATTCTGCAATAGAAAGCAAAATAACAACGCTTATTATTCCAGCTGAAACAACTGTTATAAATGGAAATAAATATAGCAAATTAGAAGATGTATATATAGACAATATTGCAAATTGGTGCAATATAACATTTAATGTTTGTTTAGGAAATTTTGCAAAGAGATTTTATTATAACAACGAATTATTAACTGATTTAGTAATACCAAATGAAGTTGAAACAGTATCCGCTTATGCATTCTATAATATAAAATCCATTCAATCTGTTACAGTAACACAAAATGTAAAAGAAATCTATCATGATGCTTTTTCGGGATGTTCTTCTCTTAAATTCTTAACAATTTTAGATGGCATTAAAAAGATAGATGATTATGCTTTTCATGGTTGTTCAAGTTT
>JAZUGZ010000253.1:0-6268 GCA_045641425.1 Candidatus Fimenecus sp. | reverse complement strand
TCTTCCTAAGACCGCTTGGCCTCCGACTTAGGTTTGCACCTTGGGGAGTAAAGCTTGGTACAACATGAACAGATGTGTCTGGCTCACTATGTTCATCAAAGCCAATAGCACCATAAACTAAACGCTCAGTTTTTTTATAGTCAAGCTTACCGAGTTTTGGAAGCATTAAATAGTCAAAGAAATAGTTAACAGCATCAACTACTCCTTTTCTGCTTCTAAAGTTACTGTCAAGTGAAATTTTTGCAGGGTAATTTTTGCCGTCAAACTCTTTCATTGATTCTAAAAGCGAAACAAATATTTCAGGCGAAGCCAAACGAAAGGCGTAAATACTCTGCTTAACATCGCCAACAATAAATTCATTTGAGCCCTCTTTTGAAATAGCATTAAAAAGACTTACTTGAGCTTCGTTTGTGTCTTGAAATTCGTCAATTAAAATTTCGTCAAACTCGTTTGAAAGTTCATTTGCAAGTGCAGATTTTACAAGTTCACCATCTTCATTTTTTTCATAAAGTAATTGTAATGAAAAATGAAGCACATCTGAAAAATAATAGGTGTTTTTTTCACTTTTTATTTCATTTAATCTGTTAGTAAACTCAATAACTCGCTTTTTAAGAGCAGTCATAACTGGTCTTAAATAAGCAATGTCATCAGCATGGTCATTTGCAGTACAAACCATAAATAAATTGAGCTTTGAAAAATCGTCTTTTAGTGAGTCGCGACGAACCTTTTTTAGTTCATCAAAAAGCTCGTCTTTTTCATCTTTCTTAAATGTTGCAAATCTTGAAAGAGAAAGTGTTTGAAGCTTTTCTCTGATTTTATCCCAACTCTCGAAAGAGTCAATATCATTAAGTATTTCTTTTAATGTAAATTCAATTGGTGTTAGGTCAGAATTAAGCTCAGTTTCAAGCCTACCAGAGCCAACAGAATCAAGAAGTATTCTGTCAATTTTCGAAAGAACAAATGACACATAGTCACGAAGAACAGACAGAGTATATTTGCCCCAAATGCTTTGTTCAATTGGTGTATCTTCAAAGAATGGTGCAAAAGTGTTTTCAAGCCAAACACTCGGATTTGAGTCGGCCATTGAAAGATTATAAATCTTAATTATAATATCTCGAAGAAGTCTGTCGTTTTTATTGTTAGTAAAATGGTCAAGAAGAATTAAGTCGTTTTCATCGGCATTAACATAAATATCTTCTAAAATTTCGTCTGCTGTTTCACTAAGTAAAATTTGGTGGTCGCTGTCACTCATCAATGTAAAGTCTGGCGAAATGCCAAGTGACTCGAAATTTTCTTTAACTAATTTTTGGCAGAAGCTGTCCATTGTTGAAATTTGTGCTTCTGAAATGTACATTTTTTGCCTTTTAAGAAATGCGTTAGTTGGGTCAGCTTTTATTTTTTTTGAAAGCTCATTTGAAAGTCGATTTTTCATTTCAGCTGCTGCGGCTTTTGTAAATGTTACAACCAAAAGATTCTCGATGTTTGACGGTAATTTTTCATCAGTAATACGCTTAATTATACGCTCAACGAGTACAGCTGTTTTACCAGAACCTGCGGCCGCTGTAACTAAAATTGTTCCGTCTAATGAATTTATTGCATTGTTTTGCGCAGGAGTCCATTGTCTTTTCTCACTCACCGTCATCACCCCCAAGCATTTGAATTACATCGTCAAATTTATAGTTAGTTATTTCGTGAATTGGCGCACCGCTTTCACGCTTGCAAACTGACTTGAAATCGCAATAATCACAAGCACCATCAGTTGGGAAAGCGTCGATTTTACCATTATGCAAGCTCAATGCCATATTTTTAATTTCACTGTCAACCTTTTCTTTAAGCTTTTTAAGTGAATCAAGTGAAATAACACTACCTGTGGCATTGCCATTTTTGTCGATTGATGATGGAATTAAAGCTCCACCGCCACCGTGTTCCATAGCATTAATAACATTAATATTATTAAGCACCAAGCCTTTCATTTGGTACTTTGATTTTTCTTTCTTTTCAACTGTTTCAGTTTCAGAATAGCGGTCAACATTTGAAGCTGTTAATTTAACAGCTTTTGCTGGGAAATAAAGCACACCAGCAGGAATTATGTTGCCATATTTTTCTTTACCATTCTGCCAAATTGCAAAAAGATAAATGAGCATTTGCATATTGATGCCCTCTAAAACCTCATAAAGATTAAAGTCTTTGCCGCCTGTTTTATAGTCAACAACACGAATGAAATTATTTTCTCCATCTTTATATGAGTCAACACGGTCAACCTTGCCTCTGATTCTAACTTTACCGCCATCTGAAAGTTCTAACTCATAAGCAGGGATTTCGCCATCGCGGTCAATGTTAAGTTCAAAATCAACAGGAACAAAATCGCAATTTCTAAATTCTTCAATTAAGCGTAAAACCACTTTAAGAGTTCTGTCTTTAATAAGGTCAATTGTACGCAAGAAAGAAGATGCTTTATTGTCAGCACCGCTCATTAAATCTTCAACATAATCATCAATTAGTTTATCGGTAATTGATTTTGCTTCATCTTTTGAAAGCGATGTGAATTTTTCTTTTGGATATTGTTTAAGAATTGTTTCAAGCACAAAGTGAACAAGTGTACCAGTTTGTGCCGGGTCAACCTCTGCAGTTTTTCTTGGCTTTGCTGAAAGCCCATATTCACAGAAATATTGGAACGGACAATGGTAATATTTTTCTGTTCTTGAAGCAGTTAAGTACATATCTTTACCGAAAAGCTTTTGAGCAATATTTCTATTAGTAAGTTCAAATGAAGTTTTACGGATTTTGTCTATCATTTGAATTTTATCTTCGCCTGAATTCTCTTTGAAATATTCATAAAGTGAAGACGCAAGAACAGAAGCCTTTACACTTTCGCCTGCAAGAGCAGAAAAGGCAGATTTTTCGCTTTCAATTCTATCAATAACACCATTTTCAACAATATTGCAATTTGGAAACATTTTCTTAATTGCTTCAACAATTTCAGACGGGAAAAGTGATGCTGAATTCTCATCAAACGAAGAATAAGAAACATAAAGCTTTTCGGTTGAAAGAGTTAAAGCGTGATAAGCTATGTAAAGCTCGCTTACGCTATTATATTCAAGGTTACTAATAAGACCAATTTCATTTTCAATAAGCTCTGTACGCTCACGGTCAGACAGAAGCACCCCGCCAGATGAAACCCCTGGGAATACGCCCTCATTTGCGCCAACAACAAACACCGCTTTTGGTGCAGATGCACGAATTCGGTCAGCAGAGCCAACTATTACCTCGTCAATACCGCTTGGAATAACGCCAATATCTTTAGAGCTTACCAAAATATCAAAAAGCTCGGCATAACGCGACACAGTTACAGTTTGTGTGCCTACTGCAAAGTTTAATGTGTCAAAAATTTCGGTAATCATTTTCCAAACTGTGCCCTGTTCTAAAGAAAGCTCGCTGTCGCCATTGGTTTCAAGCAAAGTTGCAAGTTCTTTAAGATTTTGGTCAATACCAGCATTTCTTAAAAATGAAAATACCTCTCTTGAAATTGTTTCGCCATTTGTGCCAGTTATTTTGTTCTTTAGGCTTAAAATTGGCGCAACAATTCTTGCACGAAGTGAATTTATCTCTAAAAGTTTTTTAGCGGTTTCTTCATTTTCTTCTTCGCCAAAGCCTTTTGGATTATTTTTCCACTCGTTTTTCCAAGCAGAGCCGTTAATATTCCACATTAAAGCATAATCTTCAAGCATGCCAATTTCTTCAGTAGTAAAGCCATAAAGACCAGTTTTAACAAGTGAAAGTGCATTGTCAGTATTAAAGCCTTCATTTATAATTTCAAAAAGTGTTCGCAAAAATACTGTTAATGGCTGACTTGAAACAGGCTGACGCGAGTCAAAGAAGCAGTTAATACCATATTTTCTAAATGAAGATGCAAGCTCGTTTTTATATGTACCCTCTTGCCTTTCAATAACAGCAATATCACGATAGCGGTAACCAAAAATTCTTGTAAGTCGGCGAATTTCAGAAGCCACCAAGTCGCACTCGTCCTTTTTATTTTTACAAGGCATTAAAGAAATAGCCGAAGCGTCAAGAGTGTAAACGTCAGCACTATTTTGGAATAAATTCTTTTCAAGAAAAATAAGTTCAGGGTTTTTATATTCTTCATTTATTTCAAGGTTTTCCGTTGAAGCAATTTTTACCCCTGCCCTTTTTGCAATGTCTTTAAGTGTTTTAATTTCGTTGTAAGCATTGTGAAAAAGCTCATATTTGCCATTTCGGCTATCTTTATCATAACAAAAAGTTACATAAACCTCAGAAGCTCTAACTAAAATCTTTTCAAGCACAGAATACTCTTGACCTGAAAAGCCTGCAAACCCGTCAACCGCAACAATTTTACCGTCAAAGAAATTGTCAGTTTCTAATTCAGTACAAAGCAAGTCAAGAAAATCAGTATCATCGCCAAAGCTTTTGTGAACTAAAGCGTCATAGCAATTAAAAATGTCACAAAGCTCTGAAAGTTTTAATGAAAATGACTCTCGTTTTACAGCACCTGAAACATTTTTAAGTGAATCAGGTGAGATTTTATATTTTTTAAGTTCTTTTCTAAATGCAATTAGGTTAGAAATTAAAGCTGGATTTTTAATATATTTTCTAAAAGTCACAGTTTTATCTTGAAGTGACTCAACTGCGATGCTCATTAAAATTGCACGAGTAGCATCATCAACACATTTTTCAGGAAGCTTACCATTTTTTTCAAGTATTCTCTCGGCAAGTCTTGAAAAGCTTAAAACTTCAACATTATTGGCGTTTTTATTGCCAAGTAACATAAGCATAGCCCGTTCAGTTTCAAAAGAAAACTGTTCAGGCACAATAAGTAATGCTTTATTTGGTTGTACTGATGCAATATCCGCAACAAGTGAGCGGACTTTTCTTGTTTTCCCGCTACCTGTACGGCCAGTAATAATGTGAAGCATAAGCAACTCCTTAATAGATTTTGTAAAGCACAGCTCCGTGTGGTGCTATTGTAAATTCCATTTTGCTTAAGGTTAATGAAATGTCTTCTCTTTTCCAAAGGTCACGAAGAGTTTTGTTTATTTCGAAGTTAAATTTTTCAAAGTCAACTGTTACTGTATTTTCGCTATCGCTAATATTGAATACAGCAAAAATTACATTATTGTCTTTATCAAGTGCTTTGCGAATAATTGTATTTTCGTCACGATAGATTTCTTTGCCACCGTGTGAATTTTGGTTAACATCTAAAACCTCTGGATTAGTGATAAGATTTAATGTCCACTCGTCATTATTTCGCATTTCGCCACCAAACATTAAAGGCGAACGGAAAATGCACCAAAGAGTCATAAGTGTAATTTGCTCGTCATGGGTAAAGTTTGTGTATCTATCTTTTTCGCCATGGCAAGTACCATTTCGAGAAATATTACCAAGTGGGAGCATATCACAATCAGGCCAATTGCCCATAGACACAACATCTTCCCAAAGCTTGCAACGGTCAAACATAGCTCTAAGCTGACCCCAGTCGTCCCAAAAGTCGCCAGTAAGACGCCACATATTTGCATTTTCACAAAGGTGGTCTTTGACACTAATTTCAGCTGGTCCTGGCGAAAGGCTTAAAACAATTTCACGACCAGTTTTGTCGATAGCTTTTCTAATCATTTCAACTTCTTTTGGTGCTGAATATGGGTTATCCCACTTTCTAAACTCTGTAACACAAATGTCGTCAACCTTTACAAAGTCAACACCCCAAGAAGCATACAATTCGAATATTGAATCGTAATATTCCTGAGCGCCATCGCGATTTGCATCAACACCGTACATATCAGTATTCCAAGGGCAAACTGAAAAATGATGTGCAATTTGGCGAGCGGTTTTATCTGTACCCAAAAGTGCAGTATTTCTATGTACTGCCTGGCGAGGAATGCCACGCATAATGTGAATACCAAATTTAAGACCCATAGCGTGAATCTTGTCAGCTATTGGCTTAAAGCCCTTACCACCTGCAGAAGATGGAAAACGATTTTCAGCAGGAATAAGACGAGAATACTCATCCATACAAAGCTCAGTGAAATTATTATAGTCATTATCTTTTGCCTTTGGCTCGTACCATTGAATGTCGCAAACAACATATTGCCAGCCAAATTCTTTAAGATTTTTTGCCATATACTCGGCGTTGCCTAAAAGCTGTTCTTCATTAACTGCAGCACCGTAACAGTCCCAACTATTCCACCCCATTGGTGGAGTTTTTGCAAAAGAATTTTTATAAGTCGGATCGTAG
>JAZUGZ010000252.1:0-10406 GCA_045641425.1 Candidatus Fimenecus sp. | reverse complement strand
CATTTTAGAGCCAGAAGAAACTGAAATTTATAATGTTTTTTCTGCAACCGATTTAATAATAGTCCCTGCCCTATCAGTTGATAAAGGCTTTAATAGAATTGGTTACGGCAAGGGTTATTATGACAGATTTCTTAAAGATTTTAAGGGAGTTTCAGTTTGCCCAATTTACCCTGAGCTTATAAGCAAAGAAGTTCCAACTGGGCAATTTGACATTCCGTTAGATATAATTATTACACCTAATGAAACCTTAAGGAGGTAACTTAATATGGACAAGTTTTCAGATGGTTTTTCCAACAAAAGTTACGATGACCTTTTAGATGAATATGCTGGTGAAAGCCTTGTAAGCAAGGTTAACAAGCACCACGAACAGGTTAAAGAGCAAGAAAGAGCAAAAAAATCCGAAGTAAAGGCTGCTCCTACTCCACCTGTTAAACAGCCTACAAAGCCTGTTATTGAAACACCTACTAAAAGAAGTGTTCCTAAAGAACAGCCAGTTAAGCGTACTGTTCGCAAGGCTCAATCAACCAATGTTGACCTTCGTGAAATTAAAAGCTTTGACGAAGAAATGGCTGAAAAGAAACTCCCAACACCTAAAAAGTCAGAGCCAAAATTAACTGACACAATGGAATTCAAGAAAGGTGCTTTACCTAAAAAGAAAAAGCCGACCATTCAAAAAATGAACTCAGCCGGTGGCAAAAAAGAGTCAAAGCTTTCAAAGAAGCTTCCTAAAAATGTTCAAAAGGCTGTTTCAAAAATGCCAAAGCCAAAAACAAAGCTTAGTGGCAAAGACATTATGAACGCTATTAAAACAAACCAAACTATATTTGCAGGTTTTGTGCTTTGCCTTGTAGTTTCTGTGTTCATTTCAATGATTGTTATTAGCTGTGTTAATGACGTTCTCGCAATCGGTAGAGATAGCGAAACAGCTGTTGAAGTTAATCTTCCTAATGATGCTGACACAAGCGATGCAATTAAAGCACTTAAAGATGCCGGCCTTATTAAAAACAAGCTTTTCTGCAATATTTTCATTAAAGCAATGGGCTACAAAGACGACAACTACCTACCTGGTGTTTACTACTTCACTGAAGATATGGGCGTTGAAAAAATGATTAAACGCTTTAAGACCAGTAGTACTCGTGGCGCACTTATTAGCATTACAATTCCAGAGGGCTTTACAATCGACAAGATTTTTGAACGCCTTGAAAAGAACAATATTTGCACCGCTTCGGCCCTTTACAAAACAGTTGATGAGGTTGACTTTAGTTCAGAATATGACTTTATTGCCCCAATCAAAAATAAAGAAGACCGTTACCACGTTTTAGAAGGATATTTCTTCCCTGCTACTTATGAATTTGAGCAAGGCGCTGACCCAGCAACAGTTGTTAGAAAATTCCTTGACACATTCAAAAGCCACTGGACTGAAGAATATGCAAAGCAAGCTAAAGAGCTTGGAATGTCAACTGATGAAGTAATTATTCTTGCATCTATTATTGAAAAAGAAGGTGCAAACGCTGAGCAGTTCCCACTTGTTTCATCGGTTCTTCACAACCGTCTTAACCGCTCGGGTCTTTACCCACTTTTAGAGCTTAACTCAACTAAAGACTATGTTACAAACACAATTGCTTCAAGAGTTACTTCAAAAGCGGCACTTAACAATTATATTCTTAATTACAACACCTACGAAAAAGAAGGTCTTTCAGTTGGTGCAATTTGTAACCCAGGCGAAGATGCAATTAAAGCAGCCCTTTTCCCTGACAACACTCAATATTACTTCTTTGCACACGACAACAAACGAAAGATTTATTTAGCTGAAACAATGGAACAGCACGACCAAAACCGCAGGCAGATTGCTCAAGTTAACTCTTCATTAGACAGCTAATTTTAGGAGAAGATATGTTTAGACCTGAAGTTTTAGCCCCAGCGGGCGACAAAGAAAGGCTTGACGCCGCTTTAATGTATGGCGCTGATGCCGTGTATTTAGGTGGCGACGCATTTACAATGCGAGCTGCCCCACAAAATTTTACAGTAGATGCACTCAAAGAAGCAGTCGAAAAATGCCATAAAAAAGGTGTTAAGGTTTATTTAACCGTCAACACACTTCCACGAAATGACGAAATTGTACTTCTCCCAGAATATTTAGAAAAGTGGGACGACTGCGGAGTTGATGCATTTATTGTTGCCGACATTGGCACATTTTCACTTTGCAAAAAATATGCCGAAAGAGTACCTATTCACGTTTCAACACAAGCTGGCATTGTAAACTTTGTTACAGCTAACGAGTTTTACAATATGGGTGCTTCGAGAATTGTTACTGCTCGTGAGCTTTCAATGACCGAAATTGCCGAAATTAGAGCAAAAACTCCAAAGGAACTCGAAATTGAATGCTTTGTTCACGGGGCAATGTGTGTGTCATTCTCGGGCAGGTGCTTACTTTCAAACTACCTTGTTAATAGAGATGCTAATCGTGGCGAGTGCGCTCAGCCTTGCAGGTGGGAGTATTCAATTAACGAAATTAAGCGTGACGGAATGTATTTTCCGATACAAGATTCTAAAGAAGGCACATACATTCTTAACTCAAAAGATATGTGTATGATTGAACATATCCCTGATTTAATAAATGCAGGTATTGATAGCTTCAAATTAGAGGGCAGAGCAAAATCTGCTTACTACGCGGCTGTTATTACTAATGCTTACAAGTCGGCCGTTGACGAATATATGAAAAATCCAAGTCCTGACTTTAAGACACCAAAATGGATTGTTGACGAGTGCTATAAGGTTAGCTATCGTGATTATTGCACCGGCTTTTACTACGGCCACCCAAATGAAGAAGCTAATATTTCATTTGAGGGCGGTTACATTCGCCATTATGACGTTATGGCTGAAGTCACAAAGTGCGAAGATGGTTACATTTTCGGTGTTCAGCGTAATAAGTTCTATAAAGGGGACGAGCTTGACGCGTTAGAGCCAGGCAAAGAGCCACAAATTTTTAATGCTAACGAAATTTTTGATATGAACGACAACGAGCTTTTAGATTTACCGCACCCAATGATGCAGTTCAAAATTAAAAGTGATTTGAAACTTCAACCAGGTACTTTACTTAGGAAAGCGAAATAATTATGAGACCAAGAAAATTAAGAAATTTACATACAAGGCGTGACAAGTGCGAGAGTTTGCGTATCCCTTACGAAATTCCGTCATTCGATTTGCGAAATATTGACGACACTCGTGACTACTTTGATTTTGAAGGAATATTCGGAAACAGTAACCCAGTTTACCTTGAAATTGGTTGTGGTAAGGGTACATTTGCAACCGAATATGCAAAAAGAAACCCCAATATTAACATTATCGGAGTTGAGTGTGTGCCTGATGTTTTAGTTCAGGCTTGTGAAAAAACAATTGAGCAAAATATAGACAATATTCGCTACCTTGAAATGAAAGCGGAGTATTTACCAATCTTTATTAAAGAGAAGTCAGTTAGCCGAATTTTCCTTAATTTTAGCACTCCATTCCCTAAAAAGAGCCATGCAAAGCATAGGCTCACAAGCCCAGATTTTCTTGCAATTTACAAGAAAATTCTTTGTGACAAAGGCGAAATCCACCAAAAAACAGACAGCCAAATTCTTTTTGAAAGCTCACTCGAAAATTTGTCACAAAACGGATTTACTCTTCAAAACATTTCCCTTGATTTACACAATAGCGACTTCGAGGGCAACATTGTAACCGAATACGAAAGCAAATTCGTAGAACAAGGCTTACCGATTTATAGATTAGAGGCTGTGCTTAAATAAGATATGAAAAATTTAGATTCAATTAAAAAACTATCCGAAAATCAATTATGTGGCAACGAGTCGTTTTGCTATAAAGGTCAAGAAACTGATATGACAATATTAGAATTTTGGCGTTGGCATTTTTCAGATATTTATGATATGCACGATAAGTTTGCAGAATTTATAGTTGCAAAAGCATTAGAATTAACACAAGCTGACAATACTGGCGCTTGGACTCTATACGATATATCATATCGTGGCAAGAGAATTGAAATAAAAGAGTCTTCTTACTTTCACTCTTGGCAAACTGATGATGAGCCTAAAAACCAAGTAAGGGTTTTTGGTATTACCAAAGCATATAGTGAGTATAAAGATTCTAAAAGCACTTTTGAAAGGCAAAATGACATTTATGTTTTTTGCTTAAATACAGGTGAAACAAGAGCAACTTCCAACCCACTAAATCTTGAAAATTGGGAATTTTACATAGTGCCAACATCTGTTATAAACGAGAAATGTGGCGATGGTAAAAGAATCAGTATAGGCAAATTAAGACGTTTTGCAGAAGCCAAAAGATATGATGAAATAAAAGACACTATTGATTCTATCATTGATACCCAATTATTATAATTATAGGGCATAAGCAAATCAAAAAATATTGGTGATAAAATGAAAAAAGAAAAATTATTAAAAATTCTTAAAATAATCGGCAAGCTATTAGCAATTGTGGGAGTACCTGCTTTGGCAATAGTATTTTCAGTTTTCGCAGTTAAATTTATTATTGCAAAGCTCTTTGGCAAAGCAATTGCCTTGCTCGTTTGCGTGTGCGTTATAATGATAATGTATATTATTCTTCTCCGCACCCTTCCAAAATCGTTTATGAAGCTTAAATAAAAAAGCCTCCCACAAGGGAGGCTTTTATTATATGGTGCGGTGATATTTTATATTTGTAGGGGCGAGTCACGACTCGCCCGTTTTTTATGCCTCCCTTGTTAAAGGGAGGCTTTTTTGTGAAAAAACACAACCGCAATAATTTTGGCGGTACAAATTATATTCTTTTGAAAGCTCTATTGAGCGTTTGTAACCTTCTCGTTTCTTAAAATCCGACGGCAAGAACTTAACACCATATTCTTCCGCCAGTTCTTCCCCTATTTCATTTATCTTTTGTGCATTTTTAAGTGGGCTAATGGTAAGTGAAGTTGTAAAGTAGTCAAAACCGTTTTTCTTTGCCACTTGTGCTGACTTCTGGAGTCTTAATCGGTAGCACTTAAAACAGCGTTCGCCACCCTCTTTACATTCTTCAAGTCCCTTAACCCCATCGTAAAACTTTTGGCTCTCAAAGTCGCAGTCAATAAACGAAACTTTATTTTTAGTTTTCATTTCCCCTATAAGTCTAATCTGCTCGTTTTTCCTTTTGATGTACTCACTCTCTGGGTAAATATTAGGGTTGAAGTACAACACAGTAATATTAAAATACTCTGCTAAATACTCAATGCAGTAGCTACTACACGGTGCACAACAAGTATGCAAAAGAAGGGCTGGGGTGTCATTTCCCAGCTCTTCAATTATTTTATCAAGTTGTAATTGATAATTGATTTTTTGCATTTTACCACCAATATTTTTTGCTTCGCAAAATGGCGGCACCAAGGCACCGCCTTACATTTATTCTATTTCTGTATTTTCTGGCAAAGGGGTAATTTCAACCTTAACCTTGCCAATTCGTCTTTCTTCAACACTTAAAACTGTGAATTTAATATTTTCATACTCAGTGGTGTCTTCCTTTTCGCCGGTTGGAATGTAACCCAAAAGGCTAATAATAAACCCACCGATTGTGTCGTAATCTCCGTCAGGAATTTTAATTTTAAGTTCATCTTCAACCTCTTCAATATCGGTTATGCCGTCAATTGTAAAGGTTGTGTCGTTAATTTGTGAAATTTCTTCATCTTCGTCATCATATTCGTCTTGAATATTACCCACAATTGCTTCAAGGGCATCTTCAAGAGTTACAATACCTGCTGTGCCACCATATTCGTCAACAACAATTGCCATTTGAACGTGTTTTGCCAGCATTTCTTCCAAAAGTTCAGAGCATTTTTTGGTCTTTGGAACATAATATGTTTCTCTCATAAAGTCCTTAATACCCTTGGATTTCGGAAGATTTGTACCAATGTATTTAAGCAAGTCCTTAATATAGACAATACCAATAATATTGTCTTGGTCATCACGAAAAACTGGCATTCGTGAATAGCCAAATTCAACTGCACGACCAATTGCGTCTGAAAGTGGCTCGTCAATATCAATAAATTCAACGTCTGTTCGGTGGGTCATAATATCCGCAACGTCCATATCGTCAAATTCGAAAATGTTGTTAATCATTTCCTTTTGAACGTCTTCAATTACGCCCTTTTCTTGACCAACATCAACCATCATACGAATTTCTTCTTCGGTTACTGTTTCTTCGCTTTCATTTGGGTCAATTCCAAAAAGACGAACAACGCCGTTGGTTGAAGCTGAAAGAAGCTTTACAAAAGGCTTCATAGTTTTATTTACAAACAAAAGAACTGGAACAACTGTAAAAGACACCTTTTCGGGACTGTGCATTGCAATTTTTTTAGGTGCAAGTTCTCCAAGTACAAGTGAAAAGTAAGACATTATTATTGTAATTAAAACTGTTGAAACAGCACTAATTACACCAAGTGGAATGTAATTCACAATGTTTGTAGTGCCTATTTTTTGAGTTAGCATTACCGCAAAGCTTTGCGAAGCTGTTGCACTTGTTAAAAAGCCAGCAAGAGTAACGCCAATTTGAATTGTTGAAAGAAAATTGCTTGAATTTTCAGTTAGCTTTAGAACCTGCTTTGCTTTTTTGTTGCCATCTTCTGCCAATTTCAAAATTTTGTTGTCATTAAGCGAGATAATTGCAATCTCACTCATTGCGAAAAATGCATTGAGTAAAATCAATGCGAAAAGAACTATTATTTTAAGAATAATACTCCCAGGGCCTGCGTCCATAGACTAAATTTGCTCCTTTGTTAATTAAATTAGTATATAAAATACTATTTCTATTCTATAACAATTTATTCGTTTAGTCAAGCAGAGCTAAGCTTCGTTAAATCGCATAAAAAATCTTTGAAATTACTTGAATTTTCCTACTAAAATATGTTTACATTTTAGTAGAAAAGTGTTAGAATATGGGATGTATGAGAATAAGTATAACTATATTCAATTTACAATTAATTCAAGGAGGAAATAAAAATGCCAGTAGTCAGAAAATCAAAGACTATGGACGGTAACAATGCCGCTGCTCACGTATCTTATGCGTTCACAGAAGTAGCAGGTATTTACCCCATTACCCCATCAAGCCCTATGGCAGACTTTGTTGACCAGTGGTCTGCACAAGGACTTAAAAACATTTTCGGCACAAAAGTAAGAGTTGCTGAAATGCAGTCAGAAGCTGGTGCTTCAGGTACTGTTCACGGTTCTCTTGCAGCAGGTGCACTCACAACAACTTATACAGCATCACAGGGTCTTCTTCTTATGATCCCTAACATGTATAAGATCGCAGGTGAATTACTTCCTTGCGTATTCCACGTATCAGCTCGTTGTGTAGCTTCACACGCACTTAACATTTTCGGCGACCATTCAGACGTTTACGCTTGCCGTCAAACAGGTTTCGCAATGCTCGCTGAAACAAACACTCAGGAAGTTATGGACCTTTCAGCTGTTGCTCACCTTGCAACAATTAAGCCAAGAGTTCCATTCATCAACTTCTTCGATGGTTTCAGAACATCACAGGAAATTCAGAAAATTAAGATTTGGGATTTCGAAGACCTTAAAGAAATGTGCGATATGGACGCTGTTGAAGCTTTCCGTAAACGCGCTCTTAACCCAGAAAGACCAGTTATGCGTGGTTCACACGAAAACGGCGACATCTTCTTCCAGCACAGAGAAGCTTGTAACGAATATTACAATGCTGTTCCTGCTATTGTTGAAGAGTACATGGGCAAGGTTAACGAAAAGCTCGGCACAGATTACAAACTCTTCAACTACTACGGTGCAGCTGATGCAGAACGCGTTATCGTAGCTATGGGTTCAGTTTGTGACGTTGCTGAAGAAGTTATCGATTACCTTCTTGCTAAGGGCGAAAAGGTTGGTCTTATTAAAGTTCGTCTTTACAGACCATTCTCAACAAAGCACTTTGTTGACGCTATCCCAGCAACAGCTAAGAAGATCGCAGTTCTTGACAGAACTAAAGAGCCTGGTTCAATCGGCGAACCTCTCTTCCTCGATGTTATCGCAGCTCTTAACGAACAGGGCAGAGATGGCATTAAGGTTTGCGGCGGTAGATATGGTCTTGGTTCAAAAGACACACCACCAGCAAGCATCTTTGCTGTTTACGAGCACCTTAACAACGAAACTCCTGCTCGTCAGTTCACAATCGGTATTAACGACGACGTAACTCACCTTTCACTTGAAGAAAAACCAGCTCCAATTACTGCTGCTGAAGGTACAATCGAGTGCAAGTTCTGGGGTCTCGGCGGTGACGGTACTGTTGGTGCTAACAAGGACTCAATCAAGATTATCGGTGACCACACTGACAAATACGTTCAGGCTTACTTCCAGTATGACTCAAAGAAAACAGGTGGTATTACAATTTCTCACCTTCGTTTCGGCGACAAGCCAATTAAGAGCTCATACTACATCAATAAGGCTGACTTCGTAGCTTGCCACAACCCATCATACATTGAAAAGGGTTACAAGATGGTTCAGGACGTTAAACCAGGCGGTGTATTCCTTATTAACTGCCAGTGGGACGAAGCTGAACTTGCTGAAAAGCTTAATGCTGAAGCAAAGAAATATATTGCAAACAACAACATTCAGCTTTACACAGTTAACGCTATTGACATGGCTGCAGAAATTGGTCTTGGTAAGAGAACAAACACAATTCTTCAGTCTGCATTCTTCTCACTTTCTAAGGTTCTTCCTGAAGCTGAAGCAATCGGCTACATGAAGGAAAAAGCTCAGAAGTTCATGAAGAAGGGTATCGAAATCGTTCAGATGAACGAAAAAGCTATTGACGCTGGTGCTTCTGCTTACAAGAAGATTGAAGTTCCTGCTGACTGGGCTAACGCAACAGACACAGCAGTAGCTGAAAAGAGCGAAGGCGAAGCTAAACTCGTTAAGATGGTTGACTCTATCATGAAGCCAGTTGGTAAGATGGACGGCGACTCACTTCCAGTTTCAGCATTTGCTGACCACGTTGACGGTACATTTGAACAGGGCGCTTCAGCTTATGAAAAGCGCGGTGTTGCAGTTATGGTTCCTGAATGGGATTCAACAACTTGTGCACAGTGTAACAAGTGCTCTTACGTTTGCCCACACGCTACAATTAGACCATACCTTCTTAACGATGAAGAAGCAGCTAATGCTCCTGAATGTGCAACACTTGTTGACAAGAAGGCTGGTAAAGGCAAGGGCGTTTATAAATACACAATGGCAGTTTCTCCACTTGACTGTATGGGTTGCGGCGTTTGTATCGGCGTTTGTCCTACAAACTCTCTCAAGATGGTATCTCGTGAATCACAGGATGCTAAACAGCCAGCATTTGATTACATGGTAGCAAATGTAACAGTTAAGGAAGATGTTGCTGACAGCAAAACAGTTATTGGTAGCCAGTTTAAGACTCCACTTCTTGAGTTCTCTGGCTCATGCGCAGGTTGTGCTGAAACATCTTATGCAAGACTTATCACACAGCTCTTTGGTGACAGAATGTACATTTCAAATGCTACTGGTTGTTCATCAATTTGGGGCGGTCCTGCTGCTACATCTCCATATACAACTGACAAGAATGGCCACGGTCCAGCTTGGGCAAACTCACTCTTTGAGGATAACGCTGAGCACGGCTTTGGTATGTACTTAGGTCAGAACGCAATTAGAAACAGACTTATTGACGAAGTTAACGCAATCGTTGAAGAAGGCAAAGCTCCAGCAAACGTTATGGATGCTGCTAAGGCTTACCTTGACACAGTTAACGACGGCGAAGCTAATAAGGCTGCTGCTACTGCACTTGTTGATGTTCTTAAGGGCTTCGACTGCACATGCGACACAAAGAAAGACATTATCGAAAATGCTGAATACCTTTCAAAGAAATCTGTATGGATCTTCGGCGGCGACGGTTGGGCATACGACATCGGCTTCGGCGGTGTTGACCACGTTCTCGCTAGTGGCGAAGATGTAAACATCATGGTATTCGATACAGAAGTTTACTCAAATACAGGTGGTCAGGCTTCTAAGGCATCTAACATCGGTCAGGTTGCACAGTTCTCTGCTGCTGGTAAGGCTATCGCTAAGAAGAGCCTTGCTGAAATCGCAATGAGCTATGGTTACGTTTACGTAGCACAGATCGCTATGGGTGCTGACCAGAACCAGACAATTAAGGCTCTTACAGAAGCTGAAGCATATCACGGTCCATCAATCATCATTGCTTACGCACCTTGGGAAATGCACTCAATTAAGGGTGGTATGACAAACTGTCAGGCAGAGATGAAGAAGGCTGTTGACTGCGGTTACTGGAACATGTTCCGTTACAATCCCGCTCTCAAGGCAGAGGGTAAGAATCCGTTCACAGTTGACTCCAAGGTT
>JAZUGZ010000251.1:0-4546 GCA_045641425.1 Candidatus Fimenecus sp. | reverse complement strand
GGCAACAAAGAAAAGGCTATTGAATATGCAAATGCAATTTTACAAACAGCAAATGGCAATTTAGAATTATATGACTGTCGTCAAGCAAAGGAATATTTAGACAATGCTTACCAAAATAATTGACATTAGAGAAAATAGAATAGACGCTCTAAACGAATCTGCTAAACTCCTTAAAAATGGCGAAGTTGTAGGTATTCCTACTGAAACTGTTTATGGCCTTGCTGCTAATGCATTAAACGAAGAAGCAGTAAAAAAGATTTATGTAGCAAAAGGCAGGCCATCTGACAACCCACTTATTGTTCATATTAGTGATTTAAGTGAGCTTTCTCCACTTGTAAAAGAAATACCAGAAAAGGTAAAAATAATGGCAGATGCCTTTTGGCCAGGTCCACTTACAATGATTATGGAGAAAAGCGACCTTATTCCGTCAGTTACATCTGGTGGGCTTAATACTGTAGCAATTCGTATGCCCGAAAGCGAATACGCAAGGGCAATTATTAAAGAAACTGGAGTGCCTTTAGCCGCTCCAAGTGCCAACCTTTCAGGTAGCCCGAGTCCTACAAATGCAAAATATGTATTTGACGATATGAATGGGCGAATTCCACTTATTATTGACGGTGGTGCATCAGAAATTGGTGTAGAGTCAACTGTTATTACATTTGCAACCGAAATTCCAACAGTTTTAAGACCGGGCGGAGTTACAGTTGAAGAAATTAGAGATACAATTGGCGAAGTTAAGGTTGCTAATGCAGTTCTTCACGACCTTAAAGATGGCGAAACTGCCGCTTCCCCAGGTATGAAGTACAAGCACTATGCACCCAAAGCAAATATTACAATTCTTAAAGGCGATTTAGATAAATTTATAGCGTACACAAAAGGCAAAGATTTTTTTGCACTTGTTTTCGAGGGCGAAGAAATTTATTTTGAAAAGGCTGTTACATACGGCAAACTTCACGACGGGCTTTCAGAAGCTAACAGACTTTTTGACGCTCTTCGTGAGCTTGACGAAATGGGTGCTAAAACAGTTTTTGCTCGTTGCCCTGACATTTCAGGCGTTGGGCTTGCGGTTTACAACCGCCTTATTCGCTCCGCAGGATTTAATATTATTGAATTATAAATTTGGTGAAATATTATGTTGATTTTAGGTCTAACTGGTCAAACAGGTGCTGGTAAATCTACCGTATCACAAATTTTACAACAATATGGTTGCTACCACATTGATGCAGATTTAGTAGCTCGTGAAACTATTGATAATGACGAAAGTGTTAAAACAAAACTTGCCGAAAGATTTGGCAAAGATATTATTGCAAAAGACGGTAAAATCAACCGCAAAATTTTAGGTACAAAAGCTTTTGCTGACCCACAAAGCACACTGGACTTAAACTCAATTACCCACCCTGCTGTTAATCGAAAAATCCAAAGTATAATTGCTCAAAAAGAGCAAGAAAACTGGAAGGCAATTATAATTGATGCTATTGCGCTTTTTGAAAGTGGCGAAGACAAGCTTTGCGACTACACAGCAGCAGTAATTGCACCAAAAGATATTAGAAGAGAAAGAATTATAAAAAGGGATAAAATAACTGAAGAAAAAGCAGACGAGCGAATTAACGCTCAAAAAGACGAAGGATTTTTTTCAGTAAATGCTGACTACATAATTAAAAATTATGAGCCGTATAATATAAATGAAGAAACTGACCGCTTGGCGGAAATCTTAAAACTCAAGCCGAGCAGTGATAAGGAGTAATATTATGAGCGAAGAAAAGAATGTAATTAAAGAGCTTAAGGATGAACTTTTTTATAGTCCTAAGCATGTGTCAGAAATAATTTCTGATGAAGAAACAAAAAAGGCCGACGAATTCGCAGAAGGCTACAAATACTATATGGATAACGGTAAGACCGAGCGTGAATCCGTTGAATTCTTTGTAGAAAAGGCAAAGAAGCTTGGATTTACTGAATTTGACAGAAAAAAGAGTTATAAAGCAGGCGACAAAGTTTATTTTAATAACCGTGGTAAATCAGTTATTCTTTGTGTTATTGGTACAAGGCCAATTTCTGACGGTGTTAAAATTTCTGCCGCTCACCTTGACTCGCCTCGCCTTGACTTAAAGCCAAATCCACTTTATGAAGACAACGAAATGGCTTATTTCAAAACTCATTACTATGGTGGTATTAAAAAATATCAATGGACTACAATTCCGCTTTCACTTCACGGCGTTATTGTAAAGGCAAATGGCGAAAAGGTTAATGTTTGCATTGGCGAAGATGAATCTGACCCACAATTTGTTATTACAGACCTTCTTCCACACCTTGCTCAAAATCAAATGAAGCAAACTATGGCTGAGGGTATAACTGGCGAAAACCTTAATATTCTTATTGGCTCACGCCCATTCTCAAAAGATGAAGGTAGTGAAAAGGTTAAGCTTAATATTATGAAAATTTTAAGCGAAAAATATGGCGTAACTGAAGGCGATTTTCTTTCAGCTGAGCTTGAACTTGTTCCTGCATATAAAGCACGCGACATTGGTTTTGACAGAAGTCTTATTGGTGCTTATGGTCACGATGATAAAGTTTGTGCTTACCCAGCTGCAGAAGCGATTTTCGCAGTAGAAAATCCTGCATATACTCTTTTAACTGTTCTTACTGATAAAGAAGAAATCGGCTCTGACGGTAACACAGGTCTTAACTCATCATATATGAAATACTTTATTTCTGACCTTGCAAAAATGGGTGGCGAAGAGCCTTGGAGAGTAATGAGTGCTTCAGAGTGCCTTTCAGCAGATGTTAACGCTGCCTTTGACCCAATGTTCCCAGAAGTTAGTGAGCCAAGAAATGCATCATTTGTAAACAGAGGCGTTGTAATTACTAAATATACTGGTGCTCGTGGTAAAAGCGGTTCGAGCGATGCTTCCGCTGAATACATGGGTAAAATCAGAAAATTGCTTAACGACAATGAAGTAGTTTGGCAAATTGGCGAGCTTGGCAAGGTTGACATTGGCGGTGGCGGAACAGTTGCTATGTATGTTGCAAATCTTGACATTGATGTTGTAGATTTAGGTGTCCCAGTTCTTTCAATGCATGCTCCTTTTGAAGTAATTTCAAAACTCGACCTTTACATGGCTTATAGAGCATTCAAGTCTTTCTTCGAGCAGAAATAAAATAATAAGTTATAAGAAAACACTACCAGAAAAACTGGTAGTGTCTTTTTTTATATAAACAGCGGTTCAATTTGTTTACCCGCTTGCAAAACAAATTCGAGTGTTTCGGGTATTTTTTCAAAATCTGCTACAATTGAATTTGGTTTATTTACATAATCATCTTGCTTCATCGGTACAAAATAAATATTCTTACAATTCATTAAAAGCCCTATGTTCTTGGCAGCGGCACCAAGTGCATCGTTAGTCGAAACTGCAATTATTACTGGTCTTTCATTTCGAAGATGTGCTTTTGCGGAAAGCGTTACCGAAGTATCTGTAATTCCGTTTGCCATTTTGCCAAGTGTATTACCGGTACAAGGGGCAATTACTAACGCATCTAAAAGCTTTTTAGGGCCTATTGGCTCTGCATCTTTTATTGTATGAATTATTTTTTTACCGGTTTTGCTTTCTATTCGGTTAATAAAATCTTCTGCTTTGCCAAAGCGGGTATCTGTATCATAAGAAACGCTCGACATTATGGGAACGACATTAAACCCTAAGTCACAAAGCGCTTCAATTTGTGGGACAACACGGGAGAACGTACAAAACGAGCCACACATTGCAAATCCCACAGTAGCTTTACTCATCCGTTTTCCTCCTTTTGAAGAAATTTTATAATCTTCTTTCCGATAAGCTCCCCTGCCGTTTTTGCCGTGTACTTTCCGGGTAAACCCGGTGCTTTTATCACATTTACCGAATACTCTTCAGCTAATTTTTCATTTACGCCAAAGGTTGCGGATGCAAGCTCGATTATTTTACAGTTTGGCGAAACATTTTCAAGAATATCGCCAGTAAAAACATTGTGTGGAATTGTGTTTATTATTATGTCAAATTCGCTAACCTTTTCTTTTAGGCTACTAAGTGCATAAGGCTTGCAACCATGAAGTTGAGCATCGTTTCTCGCATTATCACTCCTTGCAAATACTGTAACATCGCAAGAGTTGTTTTTAAGCAGTACAGCAACCTCTCGACCGACTCTACCAAAGCCAGTTACGGCAAAAGAGCCAAGTGGCAAAGCAAAATCAATATGTTCAAGTATTATTTTAAGAGTGCCAAATGCGGTTAAATAAGCATTTTCCGATACAAAGCTTTCATCATAATAATCGTAAAAAGGTATATTGCTTTCATTCAAAGAATTTGCAAAGCTTTGGGGGAACATTCCACCAAATACTGTGTTAGTTTCGCTCAAAAGATTTACAAGTCTTGAAAATTGAAGTTCTCTTTTTGAAAACGGCATAAACACAGTTTTACTCGTTTTGCTTACAGGTAAGGGTAAAATTATTATACTGCTTGGAGTTATTATTTCTTTTAATCTTTCGGTGTCATCATCCCAGTCAAAAAGTCCGTATGAC
>JAZUGZ010000250.1:0-4406 GCA_045641425.1 Candidatus Fimenecus sp. | reverse complement strand
AGGGATGATTTACTGCTTGAATATATAACGCTGTTAAACCTAACAAAGCAATATGATAAACCGTTAGACAGATTAATGGCTCATCGCTTTCATCCATGGGAGGGTGGCGAAGGCAAGGTGCCAGAGCAATATCTGTTTTCAAATATTGCAATTGGTACAGAGAATACCCTAAACGCAACCTTTATATATCCAGAGAATCTGGGAGAAGGTAAATTATATGGAGCACAGGAAAACAGGCAAAATTATTATCTTGGCTTGCTAACAAATAATACCGATTATTTTGAGAAGGCAAAGCTTGGAATTAGTGAGCCAGCATCTGCAATGTACTATAACGACCAACCACCTGAAACTATTTTCTATCAAGGTATGACATGGAAGGAACTTGGCAATTTAGCTGAAGCAAACAAGAGATTTGACAAGCTAATCGATTATGCAAATGAGCATATAAACGATGATGTTAGAATTGCTTATTTTGCTGTATCACTTCCAGATTTACTTGTATTTGATGAAAACCTAAACACAAAGAATCAGCTTCATTGTATGTTTATGAAGGCTCTTGGGTTATATGGAAAGGATGAGATAGCAGAAAGTAAAAAGCTATTTGAAAAGGCACTTGAGATTAATCCAAATACCTTTCAAATAGCAACACATTACGATTTATTATTTAAGGAGAATTAATATGAGATATGCACAAACACTTAATCGTTGGGATTTCATTCTTGGCGATTATAAAACAAAAATTGTAACACCTCACACTTGGAATGTTGACGACGAGGTTATGAAGCATAGGGGCGAGGCAACATATGAAACATGCGTTAAAGTTGGTGATGAACTTATTGGTAAAAAGGCACTTTTAACCTTCAATGCTGTTTATCACACAGCTAAGGTCTATGTTAATGATGTCCTTGTTGGCACTCATTCTCGTTCTGGTTTTACACCATTTAGATTAGACATTACATCTGCAATTAAGGTAGGCGATAACAAAATTAGGGTTGTTGTTGATAATACCCACATTGATGAAATGCTACCTCATAATGGCGATTTCGATTGGTCAGATGATGGTGGAATCATTCGTAGAGTTGAACTTGGATTCATTGAACCAGATGGCATTGAATATATGCATATTACTGAAAATATTGATGTGATTAATAATGGCGTTGCAAATGGTACGCTTAACATTAAAACAAATGTTGATAAGCCAGTTAAGGTGAAGATTTATGACTATTCAAACGGTAATCTTGTTCTTGAAAGCGACAGCCTAACTGTTACATTTGAAAATTTAAAGCTTTGGTCCTGTTATTCTCCAAATTTATATATCGTAACACTTGAAACTGATAATGATATTTATGAAAGTCGTATTGGTATTCGTAAATTTGAAGCAAAGGGCGAAAAGGTTTATCTAAATGACGAGGAAATCTATTTAAGAGGCTGTGAATGGATGCCAGGTTCTCATCCTGATTTTGGTATGGCAGAGCCACTTGATCACTCTATTAAATGTTTAAAGCAGCTCAAATCTTCGGGTTGTGTTTTTACTCGCTTCCATTGGCAACAGGATGATACTCTGTTTGATTGGTGTGATGAAAACGGACTCCTTGTTCAAGAGGAAATACCATATTGGGGTTATCCAAAGGAGACAACACCACTTCAGCTTGATATTGCAAAGCAACAGGCTGATGAGATGGTATTCTTCCACCATAACCACCCATCAATAGTATGCTGGGGTGTTGGTAACGAATTAGGAGCAGAAAAGGAAGCAACCATTGATTATGTTAAAAATATCATTGCGTATTTCAAATCAAAGGACTCACGTAGACTTGTAAACTATGTTTCAAACACACTTTCAAGAGTTGATAACATCGGAAAGGACGATGCAACGCTATATGGCGATATCGCTATGTGGAATGATTACCTTGGACTTTGGGAACCAAGTGATGACATTCCAAATCATATGATTAGAACTTGCAAAAAGGCAGATGGTATGCCACTTCTTGTTAGCGAGTTTGGACTTTGTGAGCCACATTTTAAGGGTGGCGATATAGAGCGAGCAAGAATACTTGAAGAACGCCTTGAGTTATATTCGAAGATTGACAATATCTGTGGCTATATGTGGTTTTCTCTCAATGATTACAGAACTCACTGTGGCGAAGCAGGAGAGGACAAAATGCGTCAGCGTGTTCACGGCTCAACAGATTTATACGGCAACAAAAAGCCAAGCTACGAGCTTTTGAGAAAGCTCCAAAGCAAGTGAATTTGTTTAATGTTTTTTGAAATGAATCCTAAATAACACCAAAAGCACCTCATTTTGAGGTGCTTTCTTGCTAAACACAGGTTGGTACATTATTTTGGTATTGCGACAACTTTTTCTTGACAAAGAAGATTTATGGTAGTATTATAAACACGAAAAATGAATACCCGATAAGTGAGGCTACTTAAGGGATATGGACTGCTGCCGCAACGAGATGGAGACATCACTCGCAGGTTTGAACAGTCAACGTCGGATCAAGGCGTTGAATAATGCAGTTTCACCGCCCTTTCGAGCCAAAGCCCAAACGGTATAGCAAGGCTAAGGCTTTGTTTTATGTGACTAATAATGCCACGCATCCTGTTTGGGTGCGTGGTTTTTGTTTTATATTTAATTTGAATGTGAGGTGAAGAAAGAATGGACAACGTGGGAAGTTCGAGCGCAGAGCCTAAAGGGCGAAGTAGATTAAACTTAATAAATTCGACTGTCATTTTTTCTTCAGCCGAGCATTTTAAGGCAGTGGCTACTGTCCTTTAGAATTGCGTCTGCTCCCCATAGTCGTATGAGCATTTGCTCAAAAAACTATTTTTAGGAGGAAAAGACCAATGAAGAAAAGATTAAACGAAAGAGTATTGAAGCAACAATATGCCCAAAATGTAGTAAACAGAGATAAAATCAATGAGCGATTAGATTTCTGTGCAAAAGCAGATGACAATGCTGTTTTGGATTACTTCAACACATATGTTGACGGATTAGACAAAAACCAAGTCGAAGCATCCATGAATAAATATGGCAAAAATGTTGTTACAAGCTCAAACAAAAACACTTTAATAAAAAGATTATATGGTGCATTTATCAACCCATTCACATTAGTGCTTATCGCACTTGCAACTGTATCTGCATTTACAGATATTATTTTTGCAGAGCCTGGTGAAAAAAGCCCTGTAACTGTAATAATCATTAGCGTAATGGTTATGATTTCAGGCTTGCTTCGTTTTATTCAGGAAGCAAGAAGCGAAAAGGCTTCTGAAAAGCTAAACGAAATGATTGAAACAACAGCTTGCATAAAAAGAGCTGGTGTTGAAAAGAAAGAAATCCCTATTGATGAAATCGTTGTTGGAGATATTGTATATCTATCAGCAGGCGATTTAGTGCCAGCAGATGTTAGAATAATAAACGCAAAGGATTTGTTTATAAATCAGTCTGCGCTAACTGGCGAGAGTGAGCCAGTAGAAAAAACATTTGCACCTTCGATTAGCACAAAGCTAACTGAAAGCACCTGTCTTGCATTTATGCGTAGCACAGTTGTAAGTGGTAGTGGCGTTGCTGTTGTAGTAGCAGTTGGCGATGATACAATGCTTGGTGAAACAGCACAAACACTAAATGAAAAGCCAACAAAAACAACCTTTGAAAAGGGTGTAAATTCTGTATCTTGGGTGCTAATTCGCTTTATGCTTGTTATGGTGCCTATCGTTCTATTTATCAACGGTTTTACAAAAGGAAACTGGATGGAGGCTGTGCTGTTTGCAATTTCTGTTGCAGTAGGTCTTACACCAGAAATGCTACCAATGATAGTAACAACCTGTCTTGCAAAAGGTGCTGTATCAATGAGCAAGAAAAAGGTTATTATCAAAAAGCTGAATTCTATTCAAAATCTTGGTTCTGTTGATATTCTTTGCACAGACAAGACAGGCACATTAACTCAAAACAAGGTTGTCCTTGAAAAGCATATTGATTTAATGGGCAACGAGAATGACAGAGTTCTAAAGCACGCATTCTTGAATAGCTTTTATCAAACAGGCTTAAAGAACCTTATGGATATTGCTATCATTGAAAAGACTAATGAACTAAAGGATAACTCAAAGGCATTATTTGGACTTGATAGGATTTACACAAAAATTGACGAAATTCCATTCGATTTTGAACGCAGAAGAATGAGCGTTGTAGTGCAAGACTTAAATGGTAAAACCCAAATGATAACAAAGGGTGCCATTGAAGAAATGCTAGCAATTTCAAGCTATGTTGATTATAATAATGAAATTGTGCCACTAACTGACGATATGCGCAGAGTTGTTCTTGATAGAGTTGATAAACTCAATAATGATGGAATGCGAGTGCTTGGTGTGGCACACAAAACCAACCCAGCACCAGTTGGCGAGTTTTC
>JAZUGZ010000249.1:0-3991 GCA_045641425.1 Candidatus Fimenecus sp. | reverse complement strand
CAGCATGACCAGCTTCATGGCAAGCAACGCCAATTGAAGCGACAGAAGTTGAATTATAAACCTTATCAGAAAGTCTAATTACATTTGATTGTGGATCATAATGGTCTGTAAGTTCGCCTGCAACGTGCTGAATTTGCACATCAGTAATTCCGTAATATCTCAATACTTCTGCCGCGGCGGCAGCACCTGTTAGCCCTCTAACTGATAATACATTAGAATATTTATTAAATGCAGATTTAACTTTTGCCGATGCAATAAGTGAAAATATAATCATCGGCAGCACAAGTATTAAATAATATAAATTGGCATCGTAATAGTAATATCCGCCCCAAAAACTTACCTCCCAAGAATTGTACCAATGTCAATAGAATGTCCGCGTAAAAAATCAACAGAATTCATACGCTTTTTGCCCTCTAACTGAATTTGTGTTAAAAGAACTGCTTTTTGGTCGCCACAAGCAACTTGAATTCCGTCTTGTGTTGAAATAACAGAACCTACTTCAGCGTTAGTAATATCGTCAACAACTCTGCTTTCGTGTACTTTTAATGTTTTTCCATTTAGCTTTGTTGTAGCAACTGGCCAAGGTGAAAGTCCACGAATTTGGTTGTGAATCTCCATAGCTGATTTTGAAAAATCAATAGGACAAAGCTCTTTAGAAAGCATTGAAGCATAATTTGAAAGTGTATCATTCTGTTTTTCTGGCTTTAATTCGCCCATTTTAAGCGTTTCAATGGTTTGAAGTAAAACTTCAGCACCAAGAGCCGAAAGCTTGTCGTGAAGCTCCCCAGCATTCATATTTTCAGTAATAGGTATTGCTTTTTTAATAAGCATATCGCCCGTGTCAAGTCCAACATCCATTTGCATTGATGTTACACCAGTTTCACTTTCGCCGTTCAATATACTCCATTGAATTGGAGCAGCTCCACGAAGTTTTGGAAGGAGTGAAGGGTGAATATTGATACAACCATACTTAACACTTTCTAAAATTTCTTTCGGTAATATTTTGCCGAATGCAACTACAATTATTAGTTCAGCATCTAAAGTGTTTATTATTTCCAATGCTTTTCCATCGCGCATTGAATTTGGTTGAAATACTGGAATATTATTTTGAATAGCACAAACCTTTACTGGCGGAGGTGTTAATTCATATCCTCTACCCTTTGGTTTGTCAGGCTGAGTAAAAACACCAACTACTTCTTCAGTTTTAATAAGTGCTTCAAGGCATGGTACTGAAAATTCAGGAGTGCCCATAAAAATTATTCTCATATTAGTCTTCTTTCTTAAATTCTGCAATTTGTTCTTGTGTTGCTTGATGATCAATATAAAGTGAGCCGTCAAGGTGGTCAATTTCATGAGAAAAAGCTCTTGCTTTTAGGCCGTCGCCTTTATAAACACACCATTTGCCCTCTCGATTAAGAGCTTTAACCTTAACTTCAGCAGGGCGAATTGTATAGCTTTGTTTTCCAGGTAAGGAAAGACAACCTTCAATTTCGCATTGTGTTCCTTCTTCTTCAATAATTTCAGGATTAATAAGCTCCATAAGGCCGTCGCCAACATCAATTACAACAACTCTTCTTAATACGCCAACCTGCACTGCAGCAAGTCCAACACCATCAGCAGAATACATAGTTTCAGCCATATCATCAAGAAGAGTGATAATTCTATCGTTAATCTCTGTAACTTCACGGCTGTTTTTTCTTAAAATTGGGTCATCATTTGTTCTAATATTTCTAATTGCCATATTTTTCCTCACATCACATCTTCGGGATTCATATCCGCAAAGGCTATTATTTCTTTATTATTTTTCAAAAAATCTTTCAAAAGAATGCTAATCATTTCACGCGTTCTTTTAGTGTTTTTACATTTAATTATTATCCTTACCCTAAACCTTCCGCCAATTTTTGCAACTTTCGGCGAAACAGGGCCTAAAACTATAATTTTTTGATCGCTAAAATCATTAGAGTGAAGTGTCTTTAAGTCATTCAAAAATTTCATAGCGGATTTCATAGTTAGACTTTCAGATTCGCCAGAAAAACCAATAGTACATATATCACAAAATGGTGGATAAACCATTTGTTTTCGAATTGGAAGTTCAAGGTTATAAAATGTTTCATAATCTTGGGTTTTCGCAAGGTCTATGAGCTCGTTTTCAACAAAATCTGTTTGCACATAAGCGGTTCCTGGTAAGTTGCCTCTACCACTTCGGCCAACTACTTGAGTAATTAAATCAAAAGCTCTTTCGCCACTCTTATAATCATCATTATAAAGCATTTGGTCAACACAAAGCACACCAACAAGTGTTACATTTGGAAAATCAAGACCCTTTGCAACCATTTGTGTACCAATTAAAATGTCATATTCATTATTACCAAAACGCTTAAATTTATCTTCATAAGAATATCTTGATGTTGTTGTGTCAGCATCCATACGAAGAACTTTAGCTGATGGAATAATCTCAGCAATTTGTTCTTCAAGCTTTTGTGTACCAGAACCCTTAAAACTAAGAGATTCATTACCGCAATTTGAACATTTTTGGGTAAACGGCACAGTATAACCACAATAATGACACATCATACGACCATTTTTAATGTGATAAGTAAGCGAAATGCTACAATTAGGACAAGTTGCAACAGTACCACACTCTGAACACGACACAAATGTATTATAACCACGTCTATTAAGAAGTAAAATAGACTGCTTGCCATTACTAAAATTTTCTTGCAAAGCATATGCTAGTTGATTACTAATGTTATCGGTTGCCATATCAGAATTATAGGTTGTATCAATTGCTTCAACCTTTGGTAAAACTGCATTGCCATAACGATTTTTCAGAGTAAACAAAGAGTAAGCTCCCGTTTGCGCTTTGGTATACGAGTCAAATGAAGGTGTTGCTGAAGAAAGTAAAAGTAAAGCATTATGCTTACCCACTCTATATGCAGCAACCTCACGAGCGTGATAACGCGGTGTCATTTCTGACTTATATGTATGCTCTTGCTCTTCGTCCATAATTACAAGACCAATATCATCAAATGGAGCAAATACAGCAGAACGTGTTCCAACTGCAATTTGAGCCTCACCACGTTTAACTCGTTTCCATTCATCAAGCCTTTCACCAAGTGACAAAGCACTATGAAAAACTGCAATTTTATCGCCATAACGCCCATAAAACAAAGAAAGAATTTGAGGCGTCAATGATATTTCAGGAATCATTACAATAATTCCACGGCCAGATTTCATTGCTTCGTCAATAAGCTTTAAGTAAACCTGTGTTTTACCACTTCCAGTAACACCAAAGAGTAATGCACCTTCAGGCTTGTCTGAATTAAATAGATTGCTAAGCCCTAAATACGCATTATTTTGCTCATCAGAAAGATTTATCTCTTCATTAGATTTATCTTCAGAATTATTGGCAACCATTCTATAAATCTCATGATCATAAGTTTCAATAATTCCTTTTGATTCAAGTGCAGAAACAACTGCAGCAGAAACGCCTGAAAAATAGCAAAGTTCTTTAACCGAAAGAGTTTGAAATTCTTGAAGAACATTTATAACATCGTTTTGCTTTTTAGTTAATTTGAGTAAAACATCATCTTCACATTCACATAGCCTTGCCATTTTCAAAACAGCATCGTTAACTCTACGCTTTGACTCAGTATTTCTAAGAAGCATACCCTTTACAAGCATTCTATCAAGAATGTCGGTATTCTTACTTAAGCTACAATCTTTAATTATAGTTTCATCTTTAAGAAAACGATTTTTATCAAGCAATGTGTTATAAACATTCTCTTCAATTTCGTTTTCAAATGTTCCTGAAAAATTGGGGTCGGCAGCGTATGAAACAGAAATTTTCATTGAATAGCCAAGTGGCAAAAACTGTTTGCATGCATCAAAATAAGTGCAAAAAGTTTGGTCATGCACAAAATTGGCAGTTAAAAGCATTTCTTCGGTCATAAGTGGCTCTGTATCAAGCACACCGCTAATTGACTTTAGT
>JAZUGZ010000248.1:0-13352 GCA_045641425.1 Candidatus Fimenecus sp. | reverse complement strand
TAGCATTTTTCAAATCTCATATAAATATTAATACCAAAACGGGTAAATATTTAGTTTTGAATATTTACCCGTTTTTTATACCATTTAATTAAAGTCAATAACACTATTCCACAGTAATTACACTTATATCCTCATACACATCCATATATTTTGAAAATAAACCATTAAAAATTATTTGAACATCAAGTTGCTCATTACTTTCAAATATTTTAATTTCATCAACGAACATTCTTAAATCCGAGTTGCTTATTGCACCTTCATAAATTATCCTTTTAAAGAATGTTATTTTAATACTTATATTATAATTCATCAAGGTGATGTAATTCTCAGAAACCTGTTGGGTAACCAGTGTGGGTTCAAGTCCCATCATCTGCACCAAGTTTAGAGCCTCGATACGCAATTGGCGTATTGGGGCTCTCCTTTTTTATGCTTTTTATTCTCGCGTTAGGCTTTCTTATAAACAACCATTTTTAGAAAAGTCAAGCTCCATATTTTTATCTCTACAAGCATAAAATTAAGCACTATCTCGCGATAGTGCTTTTTGTTTTTTTATTTACTTTTCTTCAGGGTAGTACATTTCGTGTTCGTAGCGAACAAGAGTCATAATGTCCATTACATCATTGCTTAAATCTAAATGCATATTATTTTCTTCCCCACTTACAGCTTTTTCCATATCCAAAACTTCGTGGGCGAGTGCTGAAATTCCGCTCTCGTCAGTTAGTGTTTCTTCGTGGCCGTCACAGGTGTATGTAATAACTGCTTTTTTCGTGCGGTTGTAATTGTCAACCGAAACAAATCCGTTTTCAAAAGCCGCAATTCCCATTTTAGGCATTTTGGCGGTTAAGCTTAAAGTAACTGTTGCCATTTCGTTTTTGCTGTTTTTAAGAAGCATATTCACTTGCTCGTCAACTCCGGTTGGAGCTTTTTTCATTTGTGAAAGAACTTCATTTGGCTTTTCGGTCATAAAATACCTTGCGAAAGATAGTGCATAAACACCAATATCGAGCATAGCTCCGCCAGCAAGGTCCATACTGAAAAATCGGTTAGTCATATCGTACTCTTTATAAGAGCCTAAATTTACTTGAATTTCTTTTAGATTTCCGAGTGTGCCATTTTCAATAAGCTTATCGATTTGCTTGTAGATTGGACAATGGAAAATAGTCATAGCCTCGGCTAAAATCAAGTTGTGGCTTTTGGCTAAGTCCATAGCTTCTTTAAGCTCGCTTGAATTTAATGTAATAGCCTTTTCACAAAGAACAGACTTTCCGTTTTCGAGTGCTTTTTTAATATATTCAATATGTGAATTGTGCGGAGTTGCTATGTAAATAATTTGAATATTTTCGTCTGAAACTAACTCGTCAACACTTGAGTACACATTTTTAATACCATATTTTTCGGCAAATTTCTTTGTGTTTTCAGGTGTTCTACTCCAAATTCCGTAAAATAAGCCGTCAATTTCTTTAAGGGCCTCGGCCATTTCATTCGCAATATGACCAGAGCCTATAATTCCCCAGTTGTATTTCATATTTACCACTTCCGTTTCTAAAATAGAGTATATTATAAATCCCCTAAAAAATCAATACACGCCAACGCCAACAATATGAAGTGCTGAAAGCTCGGTATAATAATATGTCGAAAGTGAGCGCATATATGAATCGTCCGTATGAGGGCACACAAACGGCACGCCATTTCTAAATCCGCAAACCAAAAGCGAATGGTAGTGCCTTTCGCCATTAAAAAGTGAGATTATGTCCCCTATTTCAAGGTTTTCAAGTTCTGTTTCAACTGCTCTTGGTCCAATTCCCTTGTTATTTACAAGGAACTTCCAAAAATACTCTGCGCTTGACCAAGCCGCCGCCCTGTCATTTACCGAGTTATAATACCAACCAATATCTTTTTTGTGATTCATAATGTGGCTACCTGAAAAAACACATTGTGACGCAAAATTTGTGCAGTCGCCACCCAGTTCGTTAAAATTATAATACCTTGGATTTCTGTGTAAAGCCCATTTTTTAGCATATTCAACCGCTAAATTTCTGTCGTAATTTACTGTTCTCATATTATCACCCATACATTATATTGTTTTTCTTCTTACATTGACAATAAAAACAGTAAATGATAAAATTGAATGACTTAAAATTAAAGGACAGTTTATGAAAAAATATCTTAACTATTTTTCGGTGTTTGAAAAGGTACTTTGGCTTTTTTCAGTAGGGCTAATTGTAGCTTCATTTTTAATTTTTGACCGAACAAATTACTTGACACTAATAGCCTCGCTAATTGGTGTTACATCTTTAATATTTGCCGCAAAGGGCAACCCATTTTCGCAATTTTTAATGGTAATTTTCAGTATTCTTTATGGTGTAATTTCTTACTCATTTAGGTATTTTGGCGAAATGGTAACCTACCTTGGAATGACTATGCCAATGGCACTTTTTTCGCTCTTTTCGTGGCTAAAAAATCCATTCCTAAAAGGCAAAGCCGAAGTAAAAGTAAATAAGATAAGCCAAAAAGAAACTGTATTTATGTGGGTACTAACTTTAGTGGTAACTGTGATTTTCTACTTTATCTTAAAGTACTTTGGCACAACAAATTTACTACCAAGCACCCTTTCGGTTACAACAAGCTTTTTGGCGGTTTACCTAACCTTTAGGCGAAGTCCATATTACGCCGTGGCTTATGCCACTAATGACATTATTTTAATAATTCTTTGGGTGTTGGCTTCACTAAAAAGCACAGTTTATGTGCCAGTTGCAGTGTGCTTTTTAATGTTTTTATTTAACGATTTATATGGCTTTTTAAGCTGGCGAAAAATGGCTAAAAGGCAAAAGGGAGAAACTTAAATGTATTTTGACGAATTTAGAATTGGTATGAAAAAGGCTTTAGAGCCTACTACAATAGACAAAGGCGAAATGCTCGATTTTGCCCTAAAGTATGACAATGTGCCACTTCACACAGATGGAAATTATGCTAAAACCACACCCTTTGGGCAAATTATTGCCCCCGGTGTAATGTCGTTTATGTCGGTTTGGGCAAAGTACCTTGAAGTAGATATGTTTGGCGAAGAACTACTCGCAGGGCTTTCAACTAAAATAATTTGGCACAAGCCAGTTTTCGCTGGAGATACACTAACCGGAATAGCCGAGATTACAGGCCTTACCAAGCGAAACGCCAAAAACGGACTCGTTGAGTTAACAATTACAATAACAAACCAAAATGACGAGCTTGTAATTACCGATATTACCGAAGCGGTTGTTAAAAAGGAGATTTGAATAATATGGCTAAAATAATCTCATTTCCAAGTGGCAAAGGCAAAGATGATTTTTCTTTTGCAGATGTTGACAAATTGGGAAAAGATGCTGTAAATAATTTCTTCAGCATTTTATCTTCTGAACTAAGTAATATAACGCCCAACACTATTGATGAATATTTTGAAGATATTGCAAAGTGCTACAGGACCTTGCTCAAATTTGCCAAAATTAAAACCTATGAAAGTATATCTATTTCTCAAGATAACCCCCGTTGCATTTTTGTAGACGGAAAAGAAATTTATATTGACGAAAAAGTTAGAAAAAGAAATGTTGACGAAACTGAATGTCTTATGGAAATTGATGCACTTATGGCTGATTTAAGTATGGATTATGGCATTCCACATAAGACTGTATTAAAACGAGTTGAAGACATTCTAAACGAGCAATAATAACAAAAGGCAGAGATTTTACTCTCTGCCCTATTTTTTTACCTATTTTGTTTTACTCTTGAAAACATCATTGGCATTTTATTTTTAACTAAATAAACTACTCTGCCCAAAAGCCCTAATAAAACAACTGAACGCTTTTTTAGAAGTGCAACAATAAGCTTTACTATTGCATTTTGTGGGTGTGTATATGGTACAAGCTCCAAGAAAAGCTCATCCTTATAAAGCTCACGAATAAAATCTTTTCTGTCCTTCACACTCATCTTTGCCCTTTTGTCACAGTTCCTTTGAACTGCTGAGAGAATATACCTTGCAAAAATACTGCCTAAATCTGACTTTGCTTCGTCAGTCAAAACACCAAAACCAGTTAACTGGTCAAAAATCATTTTAACTCTTCTTTTATGCACCGCAAAATACTCTGGCACAAATTTGTTAGTAAGGCTCTCGTCCATTCGTTTCATATAGTGGTATGGAGTTGAGTTTAGAATAATGAGTGATGAAAGCGAATTAAACACATTTACATTGAAAACAATATCTTCAATTAAAACAACTGTTTCAAACTTTGCATCTATCTTTTCTAAATATTCACGGCGATAAACCTTGTTCCAAGCGTAGCCATAAAATGTTTTCTTTTCAAGGCTAAGTATTTCATTATGTACCTTTTCGGCTGTGTCTAAATAAAGTGTTTCAGCTGAATATGAAATTGGCACGCTGTTTTGAAGAACACCATTTTTGTCGTAATAATCTTCAGTCATACCAAATACAACAACATCTGCCTCCTGCTTTTCTAAAGAAATTTTAATCTCTTCAAAAAGTGTTGGCTCAACTGTGTCGTCAGGGTCCATGAATAAAATAAAATCGCCGGAAGCTGCGCGAAGCCCTGAATTTCGAGCCTCACTAAGTCCCCGGTTTATTTCGTGATGTATTACTTTAATGTTACTGTGTTTTTCTGCAAATGTGTCAGCTATTTTGCCAGAATTATCCTTTGAAGCATCATCAACAATAATAATTTCACAGTCGCACAAAGTTTGGCTCAAAATTGAATTAACAGCATTTTCCAAATATTTTTCAACGCCAAATGCTGGCATAACAACTGAAAAATACGGCTTGCTCATTTTTTGAACCTCCAAAATTTTATCGCTTCAATTTTTGAAGCGTGTCATAGTTAACACCTAAAATATGAAGAAGATATGTAATTAAATATCTTTTCTTTGTGGCATTAAAATAATTTTCGTTTTTGCTCTTTAACTCTGCCCTAAATTCCTTTGCTTGTCTTTTACCAAGCTTTCGGTCTTCATTGTAAATTAAGGCAATGTTCATGTGTGTGTTAATTAAAAGAACAATTCGTCTGTCTAAATAGGTTCGAATTGCATCTTCACATTCAAACTCGGTTGCAAACCTAACAAGCTCATTAGTAACCTGTAAATGGTGTGGATATCTTTTAACATAATTTCTAAAGTTAACGCTTTGGTTAACGTTTCCAACTAAATATTGATAAATTTCCAAATCCTTAAAGACAACTGTTTTTGCCCTTACTGTTGACTTAATAATAAACTCAATATCAACATAAAAAATACCCTCTAAAAGATGAATATTATTCTCTTTAAGAATATCAGTTTTGATTGACATTGTGTGAATCATAATGTTTGGTGTAACTGTGGCGTCATTACAAATATCTGCAAAATTATATTGAAAATCTGCCTTAACACCAGCTGGCATAGGAAAAAACTCCGTTTCGCCAGTTTCCATATTAACTTCGCGTTTATTGTCAACTACAATGTCAGCATTTGAAGCTTCCATATAGCTTAAAAGTGAAGCCATATTTTCAGTATTAACCCAGTCGTCACCGTCAACTATACGAAAATATTTGCCTGTTGCTCTGTCAATTGCAGCGTTAACAGCTGAGCCATGACCACCATTTTCTTTATCAACAATCTCAAAAATATTAGGGTATTTTGCCTTATAGCTCCCAGCAATTTCTAAGGTTTTGTCAGTAGAGCCGTCGTTAACTACAATTACCTGTAACCTGCCGTTAAATCTTTCATCTGAAAAAGATGTAAGGCATTTATCAATGTAGTTTTCAACATTATAACACGCAACAGCAACTGACAAAATAGGTGTCATAGTCTGCCTCCTAAGAAATTTATCTTATTTATTCTCTGGTAAAAGGTCTTCCCTTAAAAGCTCTGGTTTATTTTTTCTAATGATGTTAATTGCAGCTTCAACAGCAGCGTCAGAAGTGCCTTGCTCAAGCACCTTTTCTAACTTTTTCTGCTCTTTCGCTTGCTTTTCCTTGCGCTCTTGTTCAACACGAACTGCGTGGCCCTCAGCAAGCTTTTTAACATCTTCCTCATTTTTAGGAAGTGCTTTTGTAACAAGGAATTCCTCGTAAGCGTCACAATAAAGCTGAACTTCATCAGTAAATGCGATTTGGTTGCCGTGGTCAATCCACAAAATCTTGTTACACATATCTCTTACCTGTGTAATTGAGTGTGAAACAAGAATACCCGTAACGCCATTGTCAAGAATCTCACGCATTTTTTTGCCAGATTTCTTTCTAAATGCACCGTCACCTACTGACAAAACTTCATCAAGAATAATAATATCTGGCTTAACAAGACAAGCAATTGAAAATGCCAAACGGCTCTTCATACCACTTGAAAGCTGCTTAAAGGCTCTGTCTTGGAACTCTTCAAGCTCAGCAAATTTAATGATTTCGTCATATTTTTCATTCATAAATTCACGTGTATAGCCAAGCATAGCACCACGTAAATATGTGTTTTCTCTAACGGTTAAGTCTTTGTCAAAACCGCTTGTAAGCTCTAAAAGAGCAGCAATTGTGCCGTGGCACTCCATGTGGCCCTTTGTTGGAATCATAATTCCTGAAACAGCCTTAAGAAGTGTTGATTTACCCGCACCATTTGTGCCGATAATTCCGAGCATATCGCCCTCATTTAATGAAAAGCTAATGTCTTTATCAGCCCAAAATTCATTAACCTTGTAATTACCTGAAATTTTTCTAACGACAAATTCTTTAAGTCCAATGTCCTTAAAGTCGCCTGTAATGTAGCGTATAGATACGCCTTTTGCTTGAATAATTGCCATTTGGCGCACCTCCGATTATACGTAATATAAGAATTTTTGATTGTAATGTTTATAAGTCCAGCAACCCGCGCCTAGAAGCACCAATGCATAAACAACGCAAGCTAAATGATGAAGCGGACCAGGAATTGTATCATAAACAACTATTTCTCTAAAGTACCTTATGTAGCAATACATTGGGTTAAACATAAAGAAAATCTGAACATTTTCTGGGAATCTATCAATGTAATAGAAGATTGCAGAAAGGTAAGATAAAAGCATTGTGAAAATGTCGTAAAGATATGCAATATCTCTAAAGAATACGTTTAATGCTGAAAGCACCATACCAACGCCAATGTTAAATACAATTAAGCAAGCAATTGGATAAAGTAACAACAAGAATTTCCAAGTAGGAACAATGTGGTCACACAAAAGGAATATTGCGAAAATAACAAGTGTTAAAGCAAAGTTAATAAGTGCTTGAACATTCTTTGAGAATAAGAACATATATTTCGGAATATTAACCTTTGTGAAAATGCTTGCATTAGAAACAAGTGCAACCATTCCACCCTTTGTTGCTTCCTTAAAGAAGTTAAATAACAACGTACCACAGAAAAGGTAAGTTGTGTAGTGTGGTGTATTTCTGCCGAAAAGCTGTTTGAACACCAAGCTCATAACTAAAAGCTGTAAAAGTGGATAGAGCAAGCTCCAAACCATACCTAAAACAGTTCTTGTGTATTTCTTTTTGAAATCTCGTTTAACAAGCTCTTCAAATAAGAACTTGTATTCTTTCATTTTTTTAACCATTTTAATCTCCATTCGGGCAAAAGCTTAAATCTCTGCTGTATCCTTCTTATTATAAAAGTCTTCAATAACCGATGAAATACATTCAGAGATATGATTTTCCAAATAGTAATTGTTTGATTTTTCTTCAAATACAGCCTTTGCAAACGCTACTATTTCGTAACGGTTACCCTCGCCGTCAAGCTGATAGAAATAGCGTTTATTTTCAGCTGGATTTTCATATCTAATTTCGAAGTAGTCGGTCTTCCACCAAGGTGCCGGCACATAAATGTAACCCTTTGTACCTGAAATAATAAGCTCACCTTCAGATTTAATACCGTTACCAACCTTAATTGTTGCTACTGCGTTTGGATATTCAAAATCAATTTTTGTGAACACATCATAAGTGTTGCCCTTGTCAATACATTTTGACAAAATTCGCTTGTTTTTATAATTTGTGCCAAGAAGCTGGAACACAGGAAGCATTGCAGTTGGGCCCCAAGCACAAATACTGTTCCAGTTTTGAGCCAATTCATTTTCAGGAACACCTGAAATGTCTTTAAGGCTTGTGCAAGTAGCGTCAATTGAAATAACATCGCCAATTTTACCACTCTTAACAAGAAGCAAAAGACGTCTGTAAGCGTTTACATAAGCAGTTTTAACTGCCTCCATAAGAATAAGACCTTTTTCTTTTGCAAGTGCAAAAAGCTCTTTACACTCACTTTCTTTTAAGGCAATTGGTGCTTCACAAAAAACATGCTTACCGCTCTTAAGTGCTTTAAGCACCTGTTCGTAATGTAAAGACGGTGCTGATGTAATATAAACAGCGTCAACAGCTGCAAGCATTTTTTCATAAGAAGCGTCAGAATATTCAAATTCTTTAATTGCTTCATTTCCAATTTTGTCGCCAATTGTGCAAGCATATTTAACATTAACGCCATTTACAAATGAGCTTTCAGAAATGAATTTTGTAAGTGTACGCTTTTTACCAACAAGGCCAAGGTTTAATGAAACAGCTTCAGCACGAAGCTCTGTGCTTGAAATGCCTGCTGTTCTTTCAAGATAAACAACCTGACAATATTCGTTAAGATAGTCAAAATAACCAACCCAGTCAGAGCCAACTGTAAAAATGTCAACTCCAAGTCTGCGAATGTCGTCAATTTTTTGACCTTCATATTCTTCAACAACAATTTCGTCTGCAAGACCAGTTGCAAGAACTGCCGCAATTCTTTCCTCAAGTGGCTGTTGAACGTTAATTTTACCTCTTGTGCGGTCAAAGTCGTCAGCAGTAACACCAACGATTAAATAGTCGCCCAAAGCCTTTGCTCTTTCAAGAAGTCTAACGTGGCCATGATGAAGCTTATCATAAGTGCCATAGGTTATAACTTTTTTCATCTTAATTTCGCCCCAAAATTATCCGTAATAATCTAAAATATCCTGCTTTGTATTTAAGCCAAAGTTCTGTGGAATACCGGTGTCTTTAATATCCTTACCATATTCGCCATTCTCTTTGAAATATTCAATGCCTGACATTTTTTTATAGAATTCCAACATCATATCAATGACTGGAACGTCAATGCTTAAAATGTTAGCAAATGCCTTTAATATGCAAACGCCAAATGGAAAATCTTCAACAAACATTCTTGAATTTAAGTCTGGGATATAACCATTTTCAACCTTTTTAAGCGGAACTCTAACAGCCTTAAATGACTCAATGCTTTGAAGCTTTTTGGTCATAGCTTCAGGTGTTGGAGATTCATAGTAAATTGGAAGTGGAACAACATCTGTAAGGTCTAACGGACTTAAAGCCTTACAAATTTCTTGAACCTCATCGTCATATCTAAAAAGAATTTCAGAGGTTTCGTCAGTCCACTGCTCATAAAATGGAATTTCAGACGGATAAATGTCGCCGTCTTTATAATCCTTAAATGCGGTGTACATACCCGTAATGTGTAAAAGTGGGTTAGATGGTGCAAGTGTAATTGAAAGATACTCTTTAAGAGCCTTGCAAGGAATGTCTAACAAATCGCCAACAGTTTTAGCTGTTTCGTCTGTGTATTTATATGGAATTGTTGCAAGGAAAAGTGTATTCTTTCGTGAAAGAATACCTGCTGTAACACCGTTTTCGTTGTTTTCGTGGCGTGCAACATAAGGAACTCTTTGAAGTCCAAATACGATAACACCTTTATCAACTAACTCTTTACAAGCATATTCTGCTCCGCCGTAGCCAGGAACAAAGCCAATTTTAGTGCCTGCCTTTAAGTAGTCAGCCACTTCTTTAATAAACTTCATTCTAAGGAATGCAGGGTAAGTGCAGAAAATAACATCTGCATTAGAAAAAGCTTCTTCCTTAGAACCAGTAACAGTGTAATTGCTTGTGCTTTCAAGAACATTTCTTTCAACGTCTTTGAGTGTCATTGTTGATGGTAATGGCTTGTTTGTGTAAAGAGTAACATTATTCTGGCCCTTTAATGCTAAATAAGCAACAATAGCAAGGCCCATATTACCCGCGCCAACAACTGTAATATTCATAAATTAGTCCTCCAAATAAAGACCTAAATCTTTCATAGCCTGTTCGCTTTTTGAAAATTCAATAGCCAACTGCTGTTCGTTAAAGAATTTTGGGCTACCAACGTCATTAGGGAATGACCAAATGTTGCCTGCTTCTCTTAAAATCATATCTAAATAGTCAGCAGGTGCAGGGAATTTTTTACCCTCAAATTCAAGCTCACACAATGGGAAAATTGACTCTTTAGTGTAAAGACGTCTTTTGTCAGGTGCTTTACTTGTAAAGTTGTCAACACCCCAAATAATAACGTCGCCGTCATCATATTTGTAGTTACACATATCAATATACTTTTGTGTAACGCGTGTTGCTCTTTCGAATTTTTCAGGGTCTCTAATAAGGTCTGTTCTAATAACATCTTTGTAAGCATATTTCATTGATTTAAGCTTACGGATATATTTTTGACGAATCTTCTTTTGGGCCTCCCAAACAATGTCATACTTATCTTCGAGTGTAGCATCTTCAGGAATGTCATATTCACTAAAATTAGAATAGTCAAAAAGAATAATGTCCATAGCAAGCTTTGCTTCAGTGTTTTTAAGAACAATTTTAGGAATTCTATACATACCGTTGAAGTTGTAGAATTCAAGAACATCTAACTTGTCGCTATTCTTAAGCACTTCTTTAAGCTTGTCATAATCTTTTCTCATCATACCAATGTCAACGTCATCGTCCCACGGAATGAAGCCTTTGTGACGGATTGAGCCAATAATTGTACCGCCCATAATCCAGTAGTTAATGTCGTTCTCTTTGCAGAGCTTATCAAGTTCAATAAGAAGCATAAATGCAAGCTTTTGAATATCTCTTAAAACGCCCTCTGCTGGTGGCATTTCGGCAAAGACACGTTTTTTAGTGTCTGAAAATGACTCGCCAGGTCTGTTTTGGTCAAGCCAAAATAAATATTCCTGCTTATTATAAACACCGTTCAAATTCTTTTTAACATAAGACTCTAAACGTCTTTGTGCAATATAAGTAGGGTTGATTTTTCTAAGAACTCTGTTAATAAACACTGTTCTAATTTTAGTAATGATTCGTTTAAGCATATTTAACACCCAATTTCCTTCTGCTTTTCTAAATAGCTTTTTTCAACATCAAAAATAACATCTCCATGTATTGACCCCATACGCGGTGTGCGCCAATCCCCGAACTTTGACTCAAGAACGCCCTCGTAATTTTTAGGACACGGAACACTCATTTCATCAAATGGTAAATAAACCGTTTCGTCATACCAGCTTTTGTCAAGTAGCCTCATTCGGTAATTATCATTAAATGAAAGAAGAGTAATTGTATTTGATGATTTAGAAAACCTTTTGCAAACCTTTTCAAAGTGTGCATAGCACTTTTCGCGTTTAATTAACTTTGAAAGTGGTTTTAGTATTCCCTTTACAATCCTTTTAATAGGGTTCATTGGTGGAATTGGACTGTAAAGCATGCTCATAAGCTTTTTGTAAAGCTTAATTTCAATCCACTGCAATTTACCCTGAAGATTATCGTCAGGAACTCCGTCATACGGAAAAACGTCAATAAAAATACCTTGATTAAAACCAACATAAGGCAATTCAAAATCTAACGCACCGCAAGTGTCAGAGCGTCTAATTTGAATGTGCGGTCGGTAATAGTCTTTGTCGGTGTAAGCACTTTGAAAAAAGTAAGGGTAATCGAAACACTTTGGACCAATTTCCATTAGCTTGTCATAATCTTCACGAAGCATTGCAACGTCAATGTCATCATCATAAGAAATGAAATGCTTTTCACGCACTGCCCCAAGAAGTGTGCCACCGTCAACAAAGACTCTTAAGCCGTTTTCCTCGCATACGGTAAGAAGCTTTTGAAGAATATCTTTCTCAATAGCCTTTACTTCAGAAATAACAGCCTCGTCCATACTGTTCTCCTTAATTATTTATCTAATTCAAAGAGAGCTTCAACGAAACGCTCCATAAATTTCTTTTCGCCAGTTGAAACACGAAGGCATGTGCCAAGAATACCAATACCTGAATAGTGCTTAATTAAGATGCCCTTTTCTTCTTTCATTCTGTCAACAAGCTTAACAGCGTCTGTCTTTGGCTTAATGAAAATGAAGTTGCCTTCATCGCCGTGGTGTGCATAGCCGTTTGCATCAAGCTGCTCAATAAGGTAATCTCTACCCTCTTTATGAAGAGCAACTAATTTATCAATCATGCCATCTGTTGTAATAATCTTCTTTGCAAATGCCATTGCGAATGCGTTAACGTTATGAGGTGTGCAAAGCTTTTGTACCATTGCAACGCCCTTTGGCCAACCTGCAACATAGCCAAGTCTTGCACCTGCAAGTGAGAAGAGCTTTGAGAATGTTCTTGTAACGAAAACATGTTCATTCTCTAAAGCGTGCTTAATGTAAGTCTGTGGGCAGAAATAGTGGTAAGCTTCGTCAATAAGAACTGTAATTTCAAGTTCTTTTGCCTTTTTAAGAAGTGCTTCAACCTCTTCATCTGTGTAAGCGTTACCAACTGGGTTGTTTGGTGCCAAAAGAATTAAAAGCTGAACATCTGCTGAAAGCTTTTCAATAATGTTTTCGATTGGCATTTTAAGGTCCTCAGTGTATTCAACAGGAACAAAGCTTCTGCCATACATTTTTGAATAAACCTCAAACATAGCGTATGTTGGAACAACGCCAACAATTTTACCACCTGGTGCTGTAAATGCTTCAATAATATATCTAATACCCTCAGAAGAGCCATTTACTAAGCAAAGATGCTCAATATCTGTTCCAAGATATTTAGCCAAAGTTTCAGTAAACTCTAAAGTTTCTGGGTACTGTGAAACGAATTCCTGATCAACCTCGCTTAATACTTCATCAATAAATTCTTGTGGCAAACCACCAGGATTTTCATTAAGGTCAAGTCTTAAATAACCTTCACGCTTGTGTTGGTCAAAAATTCTGTCAAGATTTTCGATGTTACTGTCAAGATAATACATTTTATCTGCTCCAATCATGCAATAAAATATTTTAATTTAAGTGCTTTCCAAAATTAGGATATACACAAAGTGATTATATCATACAAATACATATAAGTCAATTATTATAAGCATATCCGCCCTTTCTTTTGCATATATTTTATGCCCCATTTTTTATAAATTTTGCAACAAAAAAGCAGAGGTTTTATCCTCTGCTTTCAGGGCTTCGGCAATGGCACTGATAAGCTCGCTCTTTTTCATATTGGCCTTGACTGCGATGCCTTTGGATTT
>JAZUGZ010000247.1:0-2073 GCA_045641425.1 Candidatus Fimenecus sp. | reverse complement strand
AGACCGCTTGGCCCTCCGACTTCTATGTCAGCTTCTGTAAGCTTTTCAGCCATTTCAGGGAATGACTGTGGCATACAGCCCGTAAGCACAACAGTAGATGACGGATATTTTTTTTTGAAGTGGCGAACACTCTGCCTTGTTTTTCGGTCGCTCTCGCTTGTAACTGTGCAAGAATTAACAACAAAAATGTCAGCTTCACTTTCGTCTTCTGTAACAAAATAGCCACCGATTTGCACCATTTCACGCATTTCTTGTGTTTCGTACTGATTAACTTTGCAACCAAGTGTATGGAAATATATCTTCATTATTCTCACCTAAATTTTATTTTACCATATTTTCAAAAATTTTCATATACCATTTATCAAATTTCATATATTTTCTTTGGAGGGATATATATGAAAAAATTATTGTCTTTAACATTGTGTATAATTTTATTGGCTTTTTGTACTTTGCCTGCCTTTGCCAAGGGAGATAATACTTTAGAAAAATCAATTTCCGCTAAATCTGCCGTGCTTATTGATTTGTCAACAGGTAATGTGCTTTTTTCAAAAAACGAAAATGAAAAATTACCCCCAGCCTCAATTACTAAAATTATGACACTACTTCTTGTGTTTGAAGCACTTGACAATGGCACTCTTTCGCTTGACGAAAAGGTAACTGCAAGCACAAACGCTTCCCAAAAAGGTGGCTCACAAATTTGGCTTAAAGAAAATGAAACAATGACTGTTAATGAACTGCTTAAAGCCACAGCAGTAGCAAGTGCAAATGACGCTTGCACAGCACTTGGCGAGAAAATAGCAGGGGACGAAGAAACTTTTGTTAATATGATGAATGAAAAGGCTAAAGAGCTTGGTATGAAAAATACACATTTTGAAAATTGTTCAGGTCTTGACGACACCGCAACCGAGCATTATTCATCGGCTCTTGATATTGCAATAATGAGCTGTGAGCTTATGAAACACGAAAATATTAAAAATTACACTACAATTTGGATGGATTCACTTCGTGGGGGCGAAACACAGCTTGTAAATACAAATAAGTTAATAAGATTTTACGAGGGTGCAACTGGCCTTAAAACAGGCACAACCTCAAAGGCAGGGTATTGTATTAGTGCCACAGCCGAGCGAAATGGGGTTAAGCTTTGTGCTGTAATTCTCGGTGCGGACACAAGTGACCATAGATTTGAAGACGCGAAAAAGCTTCTTTCTTACGGATTTTCAAATTACTGTGTCTTTACACCTAAGGTTGATAAAAAACTAATAACCAATGTTGGTGTGCTTTATGGAAAAGTCAATGAAATAACACCAACTGTAATTCCGGCTAAATCAATGCTAATAAATAAAGGCGATGAAACTTCTATTAAGCAAAAGGTAGATCTTTGTGTTGATGTTGAAGCTCCTGTTGAAAAAGGGCAAGTTTTGGGCTACATTTATTATGAGTTAGATGGCAAAAAGGTTGCAACAGCACAAATTGTGTGCAAAGATGGTGTAGAACGCAAAACTTTTGGTTATATTTTACATTCTTTATGGTGTTGTTTTGCCGTTTAGAAAGAATTTCCAAAAGTTTACGATTTTGTATTGAAAAAAAACTAATTTTAGGGTAAAATATATCCAATGAATTATCTAATTCAGTTTGGAGGATATATTAAATGGCATTAACACTTAATGACAAATATGTGAAAGAATTTGTCAGTGCAGACGAACTTGCTTCATTAAACGACAAAGTTCTCAATGCACACAATCAAATTGTAAACAAAAACGGCGCAGGTAACGATTTCCTTGGTTGGGTTGATTTACCTGTTAACTACGATAAAGAAGAGTTTGACAGAATTAAAAAAGCAGCAGCTAAAATTAAGAGTGATTCTAAAGCACTTGTTGTTATCGGCATTGGCGGTAGCTACCTTGGCGCAAGAGCAGCTATTGAATTCTGCCAGTCACAAAATTACAACCTTAAATCCAAAGACACACCAAACATCTATTTCAGCGGTAACTCTATAAGTGGTAATTCACTCGCTGAACTTGTTGATTTAGTTAAGGATACAGATTTTTCTGTTAACGTTATTTCAAAGTCAGG
>JAZUGZ010000246.1:0-2563 GCA_045641425.1 Candidatus Fimenecus sp. | reverse complement strand
CATCACACATTTGCCAAAAAGATTTATTGACACAAGGAACACTTGATGATTTTGAAAAAGTCTTTGAGGGTAAAATAGAAAAGTGTAACTAATAAAAATAACCCCGTAGATTCTACGGGGATTTTTTATGTCATTTTAGCCTTTTAACAATTTCTACTTTAATTCTACACGCGTTTTATTGCAAATAAAACAGCTCTTTGATATAATTTCGTTGAGGTGATTTGATGGATAACTACAAATTCGGAAATCTTATCTGCTCAATGAGAGAATCCAAGAATTTAACTCAAAGAGAATTTGCAAATTTACTTTATGTGTCAGATAAGGCTGTTTCAAAATGGGAGAACGGTCAAGCTATTCCAAGAATGGATACTTTAGAAAAAATGGCGGAAGTGTTAGGAACATCTGTCGAAGAAATAATATCTATGTGTAAAGATAATATTAAAAGAATCCATATTGTAAACACTTATGGAAATGTGCTTCATTTTCAAATTGATGATGAAATAATTTCACTTAACACAGAAGAGAAAAAGTCAATACTTATTGACTCCACTAAAGAATCTTACCAAGTAAAGGTTTATGGCGAAATTAGACTTGAGAGTATTCTTGATGAAGGTCTTGAAGAACCAAAAAACTTTAAGGATAGTTTAGTGCAAAAAGGCATTAAAAAAATGTCACGCTGGGTTGATAAACAGGTTAACAGACAATTTATTCAAACTAAATGTTTTTACACATTGTCAAATGTTAAAGATGAAGAAAAAATAGAAGTTGAACCTGTTTTCTTTTCTGCTGGTGACAAAATGTGGATATTTAAGGATTTAGATTTTTCATATCCTAAACTTAATTGCTCTTGCGAAGTTACACTTACAAATGCAGAGTGTATAAATAAGGCGGACGCCTTTGCTGATTTTAGAAGACAAGCTTTAACAAGTGAACTTGGAATATCAATTCCGCTTATGCTTATTGCATATCCGTTTAGAAAAATGTATTTCAAAAGCATATTAAAGCCAAAAGGACTTATGAAATATCTGTCAAAAGCAGACTATTATGTTGCGAAAAATGAAAAAGCATCAGAGAAAAACCAAAAAATAAAGCACCCAATAATTAAGGGTATAGGAATTATTTTTTTGTTGATTATCGCCTTAATTGGTGGAGAAATTGTCACAGGTATAATGAATGTCGATGTAGATAAGCCATATCTAATTGCATCAGATTATAGCCAAATTACTTATAGCCGAGAAATTTACAAAAGAGTAGATGAATTACCAAAAGATGCTGTTCCTGAAAAGCTCCTTGGCGCACAAGTTTGGACAGATGCAAGAATGGATGGACTTTCAAAGTCGGACCAATATTTCGATTTAGATCATAAGGTTTGCACATTTACTGATAAAAACGGTAATACTTACCTTTGGCTTGTTATGAATTATATGGAGAATATAATAGATGAGAATGGCGAAGATAAGGAATATGAGGACTTTGATGAGCATTATGTATATATGCTACAAGAATAAATAGCAATAAAAAGAGGTAATGGATTTTTCCATTACCTCTTTAACTTTTATATTTCGCCAAAGCAAAATTCATTGTCTGCACTTGTGATTTTTGCTTTTACTATTGAGCCGATTTCGGAATTTCCTTTTATTTTAACTGGAGTGTAGTTTTCAGTGTAGCCAAAAAGATAATCATCTTTCTGCTTACCCTCAACTAATACATTAAGAGTTTTTCCAATTTGGTTTTTAAGAAATTCTGCTCTAATTTTTTCAGCAGTTTCACTTAAAATACTAACTCTTTCTGCCTTTACACTTCGGTCAATTTGTCCGTCCATTTTGTCGGCTACTGTACCACTACGGCGGGAGTATGGGAAAATATGTATTTTCTCAAAGCCGATTTCCTCAGCAAATTTTCTTGAAATTTCAAAATCTTCGTCTGATTCCTGTGGGAAGCCTACCATAATGTCGGTTGTAAGAGTAGTATCCTTAAATGTTTTACGAAGTTTGTCGCAAAGGTGAGCATATTCGTCTGCGGTGTAGTGCCTGTGCATATTTTTAAGGGTTTTGTCGCATCCACTTTGAAGCGAAATATGAAACTGTGGGCAAAGCTTGTCACATTTTGCGAGTTTTTCCAGTAACTTGTCTGTAAGGTGGTCTGGCTCTAAAGAACCAAGTCTAATTCGCTTGATTTTCTCATTTTCAGCAACCGCAAAAATAGCGTCTGCAAGGTCTAAATCACTGTTTTTGCCATAAGCAGAAAGATTTATTCCAACAAGTACAATTTCTGTGTAACCATTATTCGCTAAAAATTCAGTTTCTTTTTTTATTTCGCAAATGTCCTTTGAGCGAACTCGTCCACGAGCCTTTGGAATAATACAGTAAGAGCAAAATCTGTCGCAACCATCTTCAATTTTAAGTGTTGCTCTTGTTCGCTCTTCAAAATTTGTAATACCAGAGCTTACAAGGTTTTCGCCCTTTTCGTGTTGTTCTAAATGTAAAACTCTATTGTGGTTTACAAAGTATTCATTAAGTGCCGAAACAAGTAATTTGTTATTTTTGTTACCAAGGACTATGTC
>JAZUGZ010000245.1:0-2255 GCA_045641425.1 Candidatus Fimenecus sp. | reverse complement strand
AAGACCGCTTGGCCTCCGACTTGTTGAAGCATTCAAACGAGAAATGCGACCAGTAGGAATAGCGGTAAGTGCAAGAAACTACCTTGTTGATGGTAGCTTTAATTTACGCCATAAAACAGTAATGTATCTTCGTTCTGATGTTACAAGGCGTGCTATTCCAAAAGAAACTTCAAGCGGCGGCTCACACGGTAGCGGTGGCGGTCACAGTGGCGTTTCACATGGTGGTGGCGGTGGCAGAAGCTTCTAACACCTTGCAAAATATTAAAATAATAATTATAATAAAAACATAACATGAGAAAAAGGAGTTAATATTATGGGACTTATTAAAGCAGCAGTTGGAGCTACTGGCGGTGTTTTAGCTGACCAGTGGAAAGAGTTTTTCTATTGCGAATCAATGCCAAAAGAGGTTCTTGTTACAAAGGGCGAGAAAAAGGTTGGCGGTCGTTCTTCTAACACAAAGGGTAGCGACAACATTATTTCAAATGGTTCAGGCATTGCCGTTGCTGATGGTCAATGTATGATTATTGTTGAGCAAGGCAAAATTGTTGAAGTTTGTGCTGAACCAGGCGAATTTACTTATGACACATCAACAGAGCCAAGCATTTTCGTAGGTCCACTTGGCGAAGGAATAAAAAATACATTTAAGCAAATCGGTAAGCGTTTTACATTTGGTGGCGACACAGCCAAAGACCAAAGAGTTTACTACTTTAATACAAAAGAACTTATCGATAATAAATTCGGTACACCAAATCCAATTCCATTCCGCGTTGTTGACTCAAAAATTGGTCTTGATATTGATGTTTCACTTCGTTGTGCTGGTGTTTACTCATATAAAATCACAGACCCAATCCTTTTCTACACAAATGTTTGTGGTAATGTAACAAATGAATATTTAAGAGAAGAGCTTGAAGGTCAGTTAAAGCCTGAATTTATTAGTGCTTTACAGCCAGCATTTGCTCATCTTTCAGACCTTGAACTTAGACCAAATCAAATTATTGCTCATAATACAGAGCTTGAAGATGCAATGAACGAAGCTCTTACAAAGAAATGGGCTGAGCTTCGCGGTCTTAAGGTTGTTTCAGTTGCCCTTGCAACAGTTACTCTTCCTGAAGAAGACCAAGAGCGCATCAAAAATGCACAGCAGGCTGGCATGCTTCGTGACCCATCAATGGCTGGCGCTACACTCGTTGGCGCACAGGCTGATGCAATGCGAGCAGCTGCAAGTAATGAAGGCGGTGCAATGAACGGCTTCGTTGGCATGGGAATGGCTATGAATGCTGGCGGTGCTGCTAATGCACAAGGCTTTTATGGTATGGCACAGCAAAATCAAGCTTCTGCACCTGCTGGAAACGGTTGGAAATGCTCTTGTGGTGCTGAAAACGCTGGTAAATTCTGCTCACAATGTGGCAAAGCAAAGCCAGAAGCAAACACTTGGGTCTGCTCTTGCGGTGCAACTAATAGCGGTAATTTCTGTGCTAACTGCGGTGCAAAAAAGCCCGCAACTAAATGTGCAAATTGCGGATTTACTCCTGACGGCCCAGCACCAAAATTCTGCCCTGAATGTGGAAAACCATTCGCAGAATAAGAATAAACAATAAATAAAAAATGAAGTCCACACAGATTAAATGTGTGGACTTTTTTATGCTCTTGCAAAGAATCACAGAAGCAGATGAATGCCAACTACCTTTTTCATAAAATTTTGTCTAACGAACTGTCTAACACTTGTCTAACACTTGTCTAACATTTGTCTAACACTTTTAGTCAATTCGGTATTTTCCCTGTAATTCTTCCCAGTGATATTTTAATTCAAATTCAGCTTTTTGTATATATAATCAAGATTATTTATACAAATCGCCTTGACAATTGCTGTCATTTTAAGTATAATATATCTCGTCCAATAAATAGGGGTATAGCTCAGTTGGTAGAGCAGCGGTCTCCAAAACCGCGTGCCGAGGGTTCGAGCCCTTCTGCCCCTGCCAAAACAGAAAAGACACCATTTGGTGTCTTTTTTGTTTTAGTTGAGTAAATGAGTTTGAAAGTTCTCGGCACGTGGATCGTGCTGAGGGGTGCGGGTGTGCGGTGGACACCTTTGAATACCTTGGTATTCAAAAGCACCGACCGACCCGGCAGGCGAGAACGAGCCCATTTTACTTTCTGCCCCTGCCAAAACAGAAAAGACACCATTTGGTGTCTTTTTTGTTTTAGTTGAGTAAATGAGTTTGAGAAGCCGAGGCACGTGGAGCGTGCTGAGGGGT
>JAZUGZ010000244.1:0-11137 GCA_045641425.1 Candidatus Fimenecus sp. | reverse complement strand
CTTAATTCGTCACTGTTTTCTCTTGTGAATACTTCAACGTCAACAACGATACCGTATTCGCCGTGAGGAACTCTAAGTGAAGTGTCACGAACTTCTTTAGCCTTTTCGCCAAAGATAGCACGAAGAATTCTTTCTTCTGCTGTTGCTGAATCAGTTTCGCCCTTAGGTGTTACCTTACCAACAAGAATGTCGCCTGAGTGAACCTCAGCACCAACACGAATAATACCATTTTCGTCAAGGTCGCGAAGTGCATCTTCGCCAACGTTTGGAATGTCGCGAGTAATGTCTTCTGGACCGAGTTTTGTTTCTCTTGCTTCGATTTCGTACTCTTCAATATGAAGTGAAGTGTAAACGTCATCTCTAACAAGTTTTTCGTTAATAAGAACAGCGTCTTCGTAGTTGTAACCTTCCCAAGTCATGAAGCCGATAAGGGCATTCTTACCGAGAGAAATTTCACCGTTTGATGTTGCAGGACCGTCAGCAATTACTTCGCCCTCAACAACGTCTTGACCGAGTGAAACGATTGGACGCTGGTTAATACAAGTACCTTGGTTTGAACGCATGAACTTAATAAGTTCGTATTCGTCATCTTCGCCATCTTTAGTAGTGATAACAACTCTTTGTGCGTCAACCTTTGTAACTTTACCTGCACGCTTTGCAAGAACAACTGTACCTGAGTCAACAGCTGCTTTATATTCCATACCAGTACCAACGATTGGAGAATCAGTTGTAAGAAGCGGAACTGCCTGACGCTGCATGTTTGAACCCATCAAAGCACGGTTTGCGTCGTCGTTCTCAAGGAATGGAATCATTGCAGTAGCAACTGAAACGAGCATTCTAGGTGAAACGTCCATATAGTCAACTTCACTTGGAGCAACTTCGCTGAAGTTGTCACGCTCACGAATTGTAAGTTTCTTGTTAATAAACTTACCGTTTTCGTCGACTGGTGAGTTAGCCTGTGCAACCTTGTAGTTATCTTCTACATCGGCTGTCATGTACTCAACTTCTTTGAGTACTGTACATGTTTCTTTATCAATTTTACGATAAGGTGCTTCAATGAAGCCGTACTTATTAATTCTTGCGAATGATGCAAGGTAAGAAATAAGACCGATGTTTGGACCTTCTGGAGTTTCAATAGGACACATTCTACCATAGTGAGAATAGTGAACGTCACGAACCTCGAAACCTGCACGGTCACGTGAAAGACCACCAGGACCTAATGCTGAAAGTCTTCTCTTATGAGTAAGCTCTGCAAGTGGGTTTGTCTGGTCCATAAACTGTGAAAGTGGAGAAGAACCAAAGAATTCTTTAATTGCTGCCATTACAGGACGAATGTTAATAAGAGCTGCTGGAGTTACTTTGTCAGGCTCCTGACCCTGAAGAGTCATTCTCTCTTTAACAACACGTTCCATTCTTGCAAAACCAATTCTAAACTGGTTCTGAAGAAGCTCGCCTACTGAACGGATACGGCGGTTTCCTAAATGGTCAATATCATCAATAACGCCAACGCCTGATGCAAGGCCGTTAAGGTAGTTGATTGATGAGAAAATATCGTCAATAATAATGTGCTTTGGAATAAGGTCGTCAGCACGAGCTGCAAGTTCTTCTTTAAGAGCTTCTTTGTCGTCTTCGCACTTGTCAAGAACTTCCATAAGAACTGTGAAACGAACCTGCTCGTTAATGCCGATTTCGTCAAGCTCTTCTTCAGTGAACATTGGGAGGTATGGTGCATAATCAACCATGCCACTTGCAAAGACTTTAACCTCTTGACCTTCAACGTCAAGAATAACAGTCTGAACACCCTCTTGCTGCATTTGGTAAGCTTTTTCTTCTGAAATAAGCTCGCCTGCATCAGCAAGGATTTCACCTGTAAGAGCACTAACTACTGGCTCTTTTGTGATAAAGCCTGCAACTCTTTGTGCAAGAGCAAGCTTCTTATTATATTTATAACGACCAACTCTTGAAAGGTCATAACGGTGTGCATCGAAGAAAAGGCCGTCAAGGTGTGCCTGTGCAGTTTCAAGTGCAGGTGGTTCACCTGGGCGAAGCTTTTTGTAAACTTCGATAAGCGCCTGTTCTGTATTAACAGTAGTATCCTTTTCAAGTGTTGCTTTAATTCTGTCGTCATAGCCGAAGAAATCAAGAATTTCTTGGTTTGAGCTAAGGCCTAACGCACGAATGAAAGTTGTGATATAGATTTTTCTGTTTTTATCGATTCTGACATAGAAAAGATCGTTCATATCTGTTTCATATTCGAGCCAAGCACCACGGTTAGGAATAACTGTGGTTGTGTAAAGCTCTTTACCGGTCTTGTCATGTGTCATACCGTAGTAAACGCTTGGTGAACGGACAAGCTGAGAAATAATAACACGCTCAGCGCCGTTAATTACGAACGTACCACTATCTGTCATAAGTGGGAAGTCACCCATATAAACTTCGTTTTCTTTTACTTCGCCTGTTTCTTTGTTAAGAAGACGAGCAGTAACACGAAGGGGTGCTGCGTAAGTAACATCTCTTTCTTTACATTCTTTAACTGTGTACTTCGGCTTATCGTCCATACGATAATCTACGAAGGTCAGTTCGAGGTTTCCTGTGTAATCTGTGATTGCATCAATATCACGGAATACCTCTTTAAGTCCCGTTTCAAGGAACCAACGATAAGAGTTTTTCTGTACCTCGATAAGGTTTGGCATTTGCATAACCTCATTGATTTTTGAGAAACTCATACGGGTATTTCTGCCAAGTTGGATAGGTTTGACATTTACCATAGGGCTTATCACTCTCCGTTCTTATTTTATCCTTACAGTTAGGCTCCCGCCTAACATGGAGATTAACGAATTTAGTTGCTATTTTTCGATTGATTTTTCAGTGAAAATATGATACACTTTTTCTTGCCTATTTTTGGGCATACGTATACATTTCCACTTTAATAGCAGTTTAAGATTATACTCTTGTCAAGTCAACTTGTCAAGGACTATTTTTTACTTTTTTTATTTTTATTTTTTCTATTGTAAATTTGGCATTTTTATTTATAATATAAATGGTATAGAAAAAACTTCTCTTTGGAGGTTAAACTTATGAAACAAAGGCAGTACACATACGACTGGGAAAACCCAGCAACATTCAAAAGGAACAAAGAGGACGGCCACGTTATCGCCTTTTCGTACGATAATGAAAAAACCGCGTTAAATCGTGAAACCCCGTCTTGCAAAATTTCGCTCAATGGTAAATGGAAATTCCATTGGCAAAGAGGGCTTGAAAATTGCCCTGAAGATTTTTACAAGGTAGATTTTAATACAGAATTTTGGAAAGACATTACAGTTCCGTCTGTTTGGCAAATGGAGGACACTGGTTCTTACCCATATTACTACGCAAGCACTTATTGCCGTGCCCTTTCACGCTCAAAGAATAAAATTCCGTCTATTGACCACTCAATGCAAGAGATTGGTATTTATATTCGTTCATTCACATTACCAGAAAGCTTTAGTGACGGCGAAATATTTTTGCACTTTGGTGCGGCTAAATCTGCCATTGAGGTTTATGTTAATGGCGAATATGTTGGCTACTCACAAGGCTCAATGACACCACACGAATTTGATGTTACAAAATTTGTAAAGTGTGGCGAAAACAAGGTAGCCGTTAAAGTTTACAGATATTCTGACGGCGCATACCTTGAAAACCAAGATATGTGGCTTCTTTGCGGTCTTTACAGAGAGGTTTATATTTACCGCGAAGAAAAAACTTGTATTCGTGATTTCTTTATTACAACTGACCTTGACGAAACTTACACAGACAGTAAAACTGACCTTGAAATTTTAATTAAAAATTATGGCAAAAGCGTAAATGCTACTGTTAAGGCTGAAATTATTGATGGAGAGCAAAGAATTACTTTAGGCGAAAAGAATTTAAGCATTAACGAAGAAGCAAAGCTCAGTTTCTCAAAGCTTATCTCAGCTCCTCACAAATGGTCTGCAGAAGACCCATACCTTTACAAGCTTTTAATTACACTTACAGTTGACGGCAAAACTACTTACAAGTCAATTCGTTTTGGATTTAAGAAAGTTGAAATTATTGGCGAACATTTACTCTTTAATGGTAAGCAGATGATGATTCGTGGTGTTAACCGCCACGACTTTGACCCAGATAAGGGCTGGGCAGTACCAACAGAGCGTTTTTATGAGGACTTAAAGCTTATGAAGCGTGCTAATATTAACGCTATTCGTACATCCCACTACCCTGACGACCCGATTCTTTACGATATTGCTGACGAATACGGCTTTTATGTTATGGACGAGTGCGATTTAGAAACTCACGGTGTTCGTAGAAAAGGTGTCCCAGGCGACAATCCAATGTGGACAAATGCAGTAATTGACAGAATGGAGCGAATGGTACTTCGTGACCGAAACCACGCTTGTGTATTTATGTGGTCACTTGGTAACGAAGCTGGCGACGGCGAAAACTTTATGGAAATGAAGAAAGCCGCATTAAAGCTCGACTCAACTCGTCAATTCCACTACGAAGGCGACTTTGAATTTACTAAGTCAGATGTTATTTCAAGAATGTACCCACTTGAAGATGTAATGTATAAGCTTGGAAACAGAGAGCCTATTACAATTTCACTTTATGACAATATTGCAAATGCTTTGGCAGCTGACTCAAAGCCAATTAAGAAAGAGCATTACTGCCACCCAGTTTTACTTTGTGAGTACGCTCACGCTATGGAGAATAGCCTTGGTAACTTCCAAGAATATATGGACGATTTCGAGAAATACGATAATATGCACGGCGGATTTATTTGGGACTTTGTTGACCAAGCAATTCGCAAAGATGGTAAATGGCTTTATGGTACTGACTTTGAAAAGTACGAGCCAGGAAGATTTAACCATATTCCAAACACAACTGCTATGACTGGTAGTAACACTTACTTCTGTGCTAATGGTATTGTAGCCGCTGACAGAAAGCCACATCCGTCATATTACGAAGTTAAAAAGGTTTATTCTGAAATTAAAGTTAAAGAAGCAAATCTTGAAGAAGGCAAATTCACTCTTTACAACAAGCACCTTTTCACAGACCTTTCTGATATTGAATTCAAATGGGTAATTGAAGCAGACGGCAAAGAAATCCAAAGCGGTATTTTAGACATTAACTGTGAGCCACAAAGCGAAACAGAGTTTACTGTGCCTTATGATATTGCTACATTACCAAAAGAAGAATGTGTACTCATTATTTCTTATCTTAATAAGTCTGAACACCCTTGGTGCGAAAAAGGATACGAGCAAAGCTTTGACCAGTTTATTCTTAAAGAAAGAACTGAAGAAGAAAAAGATGCTATTCGTGGCAACATTAACTTTGTTAAGGACAATGGCGGTGTATTTGTTAACGGCGATAATTTCTCACTCAAAATTAAAGACGGAAAGATTGTTTCTTATACATTAGATGGCAAAGAAATATTACGCTCTCCTATTGCACCAAACTACTTTAGAGCAGTTACAGACAACGACCTTTCAAACACTAACTTTGTTCCACCAACAATTCCATTCCACCCTTACTTTAACTGGCAAAAGGCTACTAACAAAGCTGTGGGCGAAATTACAAATGCTCGCAAAAATGATTTAGGTCAAGTTGAAATCGATATTGCTTGGACTGTTAAACTTTTCGAGAACACAACAAGCAAAATTGTTGTAAATTCTGACGGAACATTTACTCTTACTCATACTGGTACACCAAAGAAGATTTACCTTTTAAGATTTGGTACTATGTTTGGTATTCTTCGTGAGTATGACAATGTTAAGTGGTACGGCAGAGGTCCACAGGAAACCTATTGTGATAGAAAAACTGGTGGTAAAATTACACTTCATGAAATGAGTGTAGCTGACCTTGAACACCACTACATGCGCCCACAAGAGAATGGCAACAGAACTGATACCCGATTTGTTGAATTCAAAAATGCTGGCGGCAAGGGTGTTAGAATTGAAAGCACAGACACTCCACTTTGCTTTAGCGCTCATCACTACACTCAAGATGAGCTTCAACTCGCAAAGCACATTCACGAAGTGCCTGACCGTGATGCAACATTTGTATCAATTGACCTTAATCAGTTAGGTGTTGGTGGTGATATGCCAGGTGACGCAAAAGTTCGTGAACCATACATTATGCACCCAGACAAAGAATACACTTATACATTCAAGTTCATTCCGTTGAAATGAGGTAAATGATATGTCAACCGAAAGCATCACAAGAATAATTAACGATTGGGACCCCATTGATTTATTGGCTTGTGGTTGTCCTGAAGATGAGTACAAATTTGAAATTGAAGAAATTGAAGAGGCTATGCGTTCTAATCTTTCACAAGAAGAACTCGCTAACGAGATTTTTGATATTTTTACTGTATCTTTTGGGCGTGATGTATTTACCAAAAGTATTGATGATTGTGCTGAAATAGCAAAATCACTTTTATCACTCTAATATTTATAATGAAAAAGCACCCTAACGGGTGCTTTTTTATAAAATAAACAATCAAAATTTTCTATTTATTATCCAAACATGTGGTTTAGCTTGTCCGTTACTTGTACGTCCTCTTCTTGGACATGTTCCAGGTGCAGGGCGTCCTGTACCTTCTCTACGCTGACTTTTTGCACCACAATGAGTACAAATGTATTCAACCCATTTATCGCTACTAAATAGCAAAGACATATTACTTCCTCCTTATTTATTAAAAATATACCTGAAAATAATAGCTATTAAAACAAATGCATCAATGATGATTGCAATTTTTCCTAAAAGAATAAATAATGGCATTTCAATTAAATATCCTAAAGCGAAAAATATAATTGTTACAATTGCTAAGAACAATAAAGCCTTAAACATAATTTTCATGTTCTTTCCCCCCTTAAAACAAAAAATGCGCACAGCCGAAACTGTACGCAATAAAACACACAGCTCAACCGTCGCCAAACGAAAACTAACAGCCTAAAAGGTAATGCTAATTAGAGCAATGTATTTTTGACAATATACAAAAATAGCATTACCTAAATTTAGACAAAATATGTGGTTTTCGTTTGGCGATTTCATTTTATCATATAAATTTTTTAATTGCAAGAAAAAAATGGCTCTCATTATAAGGGAGCCATTTTGAATATATCTATTATTTGGTAAAGAAATCATAAATTCTTTGTTTATAATCAGGGGCTTCGTCATAAACTGCGTGACCAAAGCCTTCATAAAAATAGCTTTCTGCGTTTAAGACTTTTGCCATTTCTACTTGTTTTTCAATTTCTATTACCTTATCTTTTTTAGAGCCGAGAACTAAAGCCCGAATTTCTATTTCTTTTAATCTGCCATACACATCAAAAGATTTAATTGAATTTGCCATAACCTTAAACTGTTCAAATTCTTCATCTGTGCAATCCGGAATTAGTGCGTTTATCCCCTCGCCTAAAGAAGTGATTAACTCTTCGGAATAAATATCTTTATAAAAGGCTAAATGTAATTCTTTACTGTCAAGCTTTTCAGCAAGATTTAACCAATTATCAATTTTACCAGTTGTACTCTCATCTACTCTTGAAAGTGTTGAGCCGAGTACAGCTTTTTTTATTATATCTTTATGATTTAGCATTAGCTCTTGTAAAATCATACCGCCTTGTGAAGCGCCAAAGAAGTATCCATCTTTAATATTCAAGTCCGTTAAAACTTCATAAAGATTTTCGGCAATATCTTTTATAGTAGTGCCAATTTCTGAAGGTGTCGGTCTGTCAAAAAGGTAAATTGTAAATTCATCTAAAAACATTTCGTAGGCTTCGGCAACCATTTCCGCCGAGTCGGTAACTCTTTTAACAGAAATTCCCGGAATCATTACAAAACTCTTTTTACCGTTACCAATTTTTGCATACCTTGTTTCTATTCCGTTTTTATCGAAATATGATTTTATTTGAGTATTCATTTTGCCACCTCATTTAGTTTATTTTATCAAAATTATTTTTTGTTTGCAAGCGTCTTTCACTTTGCGACAAGTTTTTTATATTACGGGATTTATAATACAAATAAAAAATTTAAGGAGTGATTAAATGAGTGTTAAAACTGAATTTCAAGACGATATTCTTACATGCTTTTTAAGTGGTGAAATCGACCACCACTCTGCTCTTGGTTTACGACTTCAAATTGACGACCAAATTGAAATTTCAAGACCCAAAGAAACAATTTTAGATTTTACTGACGTAACGTTTATGGACAGCTCAGGGATAGGTCTTGTAATGGGTCGCTACAAGCTTTGTGCAAGTTTTGAAGGCACATTAACAGTTTGCGGACTTTCGGACTCTGCTTACAAAGTCATGAAGCTTGCAGGGCTTTCTAACATTGCAAACATCAAAAAAGGAGGAATGAAAAATGGACGTAAATGAATTCAAAATGACGCTTGACTCTCGCTCTGTTAATGAGAGCTTTGCAAGAACCTGCGTTGCAGCGTTTGTTGCAAGCCTTGACCCAACTCTTGAAGAGATAAACGACATTAAAACAGCTGTTAGCGAAGCGGTAACCAACTCAATTGTGCATGGTTATAAAAATTCATTAGGAAAAATTTACATAACAGTAAAGGTTAAAGAAAATTCGACTGTTGTTATTTCAATCAAAGACAAGGGTGCTGGCATTGAAGACATAAAAAAAGCTCGTGAGCCACTTTTTACAACTGGCGGTGCTGACAGAGCTGGACTTGGTTTTTCAGTTATGGAAAGCTTTACGGACAAGCTGACAGTTCGCTCGGTCCTTGGCAAAGGAACTACTGTTACACTTTACAAACGAATTTTCGGGCGAGAAAAATGAATCGTGACGAGCTAATAACCGAAAATCTTGGTCTTGTTGGTAGTTGTGCTTCACGTTTTCTTGGCAAAGGTGTTGAGTACGAAGACCTTTACTCTGCTGGCTGTGTTGGACTTATTCATGCCGCTGACCGATTTGACGAAAGCCTTGGTTTTGCATTTTCAACCTATGCTGTACCAGCAATACTGGGCGAAATTAGACGAATTTTTCGTGATGAAGGGTCAGTTAAAATTAGCCGAAGTCTTAAAGAAAAAGCAAGAGCATTAAGACTTGCTTCCGAAAAATTTCAAAAAGAAAACGGCACTGAGCCCACAATATTAGAACTCTCACAAATGCTTAATATTGATGCTTCCGAAACGGCAGAGCTTATTTGTGTATCTTCCCCTACTGTTTCGCTTACAAGTGCTGAAGATGAAAAGCAAACTGATATTCCAACATTTGACGAATACACACAAATTGAAAACAAAATTTCAGTTCGTCAGGCAATTAACACTTTGCCACCAAACGACAAAGAGTTAATTGTGCTTCGCTACTTTGATGGCTACACACAAAGTAAAACCGCAAAGAAGCTTGGAATTTCACAGGTTCAAGTTTCAAGGCGAGAAAAAATTATTCTTTCTACACTTAGGAACAAGCTAACGGGGTAAGATTGTATTTTCTGAAAATATATGGTATAATAATTTTTTGTATTAACCAAATATTATTCAGGAGTTCTTTTTATGAATATAAAAAAGTCTGGTACAACAATTTCACTAATTGCAATTATTTTAGCAATAGTTTTAATGTGTACCTCTTGTGCACCCATTAAGCTTACAAAAATTAAAGCAGACCAATTCACTCAAAAAGCAAGTGATTATGCTGGCGATGAATTTCACAAGGTAAACCGCAAGGCTTACGAATTCGTTTGTAAATCTGGTCTTATTGAGCTTTATTACAGTAAAAAGACTGACACTGTGGCTATTCTTGACACATCTGCAAATACATTTTGGAGTACACTTCCACTTGAAAAAGAAAAGACAACGCTTCCTTACGCCGCACTTGAAATTACACTTTCAAATGGCACAGGCACAGAATATGTTTTGAACTCTCAAGAAAACTCGGTGGCATTTGGTACTGTTAACAGCTCGGTTATTCGTAATGGTGTTACTGTTAAATACGCCTTGGCACTTGACAAAGACACCGCCAAGAAAAGCACTAGCGAACTTAAAAACAAAGAAATTCGTGCTGATATTACAGTTGCTTATACACTTGTCGATGGTTCTTTTTATGCTTCAATTAGTATGAACCAAGTTGATTTGGCAAAGGGTGTTACTCTTGAAAAGGTTAAGCTGTTAGGCTCATTTGGTGCATACAGCGACCAAAAGAGCGACGATTTCATATTTATTCCTGACGGACCTGGCGCGCTTATTAAAACAGGCACAAAAGACAAAGACTTTAAGCCAATTTCACTTGTGGTTTATGGAGATGACAGTGCAATAAATTCTAACACAAGTCCTGCTCTTCTTGGTGCTTTCGGAATTAAACACGGCAAGGGTGCATTCCTTTGTGTTATTGAAAGTGGCGACACAATTGCTTCTATAAACGCAAACAGACTTTCAAATAAAAGCCTTAATGAAGCATTTGCCATCTTTAACATTACAGACCAAAATGTTAAAAACGGCAAGTCAAAGCAATCTAAAACCATTGGTTATGAATTCAGCGGAGAAATTCGTCTTTGCTATCGTTTCCTTTCAGGTAAGTCAGCAACATATTCTGGTATGGCTGCCGCTTGCCGTGAAAATCTTATTAGAAATTCTGTAATTTCTTCTAAATCGGTTGTTTCTGACAACACGCTTCCGTTAATGCTTAATATTCAATTTGCTCATTGCGACCAAAAAGGTAAGGCTCAAGTTAAATCTACATTTGAACAAGCTAAAAGTCTTGTTTCTGTTGTTAAAGCAAAGGGTGTAAACTCTATTTACATTCGTGCTAACGGAGTTTTCAAAAATGCTAACAATGGTGCAAGCAACAATTTTGGAACATTCGCTCAAGACATTGGTTCAAGCAATGACTACAACAATTTTTACTCTTACTTAAAGACTCAAAACTTCCCACTTTATTTTGATACTGATGTTTTATCATTTGAGCGTTCAAATAAAAGTGGTGCTAAAAATATTTTTGGCAAAAAGATTGTATTAACACCAAGTGGCAACGAGCTTAACGCCCCTGCTACAAATCAACAGCTTTTACCACTTGAAAATCTTGAAGATAAAATTGAAGATATTCTTTATGCTTCATCGCCAATTGCATTTGATGGTTATGCACTTAACGATATGGGTAAGCACCT
>JAZUGZ010000243.1:0-14465 GCA_045641425.1 Candidatus Fimenecus sp. | reverse complement strand
TCTTCCTAAGACCGCTTGGCCTCCGACTTAGCCCTTTTGATCTTCCTTGCCTTGCGGAGTACGCCTTGCAAGGAATTTATAAGAAACTGATGTGCTGTATGTTCTACCATTACTGTCGTCGTTAGGGCCAGTTGCTTTAATGTAACTGTTACCCTCAACACGGTTAAGGTTAATATCTGTATAGTAAGTGTAGTCGCCACCCCAGTAGTAGTTACCGGTAGTTTTATTCTGCCAGAAACGTCTAATTTGACCATTGTCACCGCACATTACATAGTAACCGTACTTTTCACCGTCAGCACCAACTGCATACTGGTCAGCATCTTCAGCTGAAACCCATGCAACGTCATTCATAGCAGATGTAAGAGGAGCATCGTTCATAGTTCTTTCAAGAACTATAAGATTTTCATTACCTGATTTGTCGGTTTCAGTTTCGCCACGAGTTACAAAGTACTTGTAACCGTTATCTGACTTCTCGCCTACCATAATCATAGATGGAGCGTCAATTTGAATTTGTTTGCTGTAGCCCTTATATTTGAAAGTAAGCGGAGAGTTACTAAAGTTAACATCTGTACCGCCGTAAAGAATAATTTGCATAACTCGAGAGCTAACAGTTGGGTCAGATGAGCTTACTCTTTGCATTGTATAGTCTTTATCATATTTTAATTTTGTTAAAGTACCATTCTTATTGCAATAAAGCTCATAAATACTTGAGCCCGGATCATCAACAAAGCTAAATCCAACAGCAGCAACTGTAAGATATGCTTCCTTAAAGTCGTCTGTTAATGATTTCGGGAATACCTGGAATGTAGAATCAGGAGAATCCGCAACAACTGTTGCGAAGCCCTGCTTAATATCATCAGGAGTTGATGCAAGCAAATCGCCCTGTGCCCCAACAGTATAAGACTTACCGTCACCTGTTAAGGTAATATTGGCATTTACAACGTCAACGTCATAACCAGCGTTTGCTGTTTCGTCGCCCGTCTTAAAGTTGCCGAGGATTTTTTGCATAACACCTGAGTTTCTATAAACTTTTACCGCAATGTCACCAGATGTTCTAATTGAGTTAAGTGTTGAAATAAACAATGGTGTAACAAGGAAAAGAACAAGAGCCAAAATTGTTAACGCAACAAGTACTTCAACAAGTGTCATACCTTTTTTATTGTTAGCAAAAGCTTTACATCTTTTAAGCATCATAAAATCCTCCTTTCAACATTAATATGTATTGCCATCTTTAGGACTAAATACTGAGCCACCCTCAGGGTTGCCCCATTTTAAGCTTGAAGAGCTAAGGTTGCTTGGCTGAATAAGGTCAAGCACTGAGCCATAGCCATCATCAACTGTAATTTCGCCATTTGTTGCATATTTAACTTTGATTTTTCTAATGAGAACTGTTTCATCGTTAAAGTAAGGTGTTGGGTCGCCCTTAAAGGTGCTATCTTCAAAGTCTGGGTCATCTGCAGCGTATGCAGCATTTGAAGCTTCGCCAACATAATAAAGGTTGTTAATTACCTTTGCCTTTTCTGCAAGAGCAGAACCAAAGTTAAAGTCGCCCTTGCCGTCAATAACTGCGTCAAGGAAATATTTAAGAAGGTCAACACCCTTTGCAGCTGTTTCTTCGCCATCAACAGTACCACTTTCGGTGTATCCACCATAGAAATAAGCCATATCGCCAGCGTTAAATATACGATATGTTTCAGTAGCACCGCCCTGATTAAAGATTTTTACATAAACATTACCGTTAAAGTAAACCTTGTTTGCATGAACTTTAACGCCACTACTCATAAGACCGCCCTTACTAATTGGAACTGGGTCATAGCGTGTAGTAAGGCCATTCGAGCCCTCGCCAAGCATTACAGTACCAAGTCTGTAACGGTTACCAATTGTTTGAATAATCGAGTTGATAGCTGAGCCAAAACCACTTGTTTTAACATAGTAAACGCCCATAATAATGTCGCCATCAATAACAATTTCATCGCCATAAAGACCAACTGAATTGTAATTACCCTTTGTAGGAACAACTGAAAGACCACATCTGTCAAGGAACAAATCTTCAGGAGTTGCAAATATGTAATAGTTATGTGCATTATCTCTCGTTCTAATAAGATTTGAATTTGCTGGTTTAGATAATATCATATTGCCTTCAGCTGTTTTAATATATAAATCAACTTTTACAGATGAGCCATAGAAGAATTGGAAAATTGATTTAATAATACTTTTACGAAGAACCTCAAGCAAACGGAAAAGGAAAAATCTTCTGTTACTTGATGGTTTAATATCGGTACCATTGATGTCAATGGTTTTACTAATTTTTAAGAATTTTGTCTGTTTATCTTCAACAGATACACTTGTGTCACTAGAAGTATAGCTATCGGTCGAAAGAATACCACGTGAATCATAGAAGCTGAGTGGTTTAGCTGTTTCAGACATAGCAAGGTAAGCAGTTGCCATTTGATTAATTGACTCTATACTGCTTTCGTTAAGAACTGTTCCGTCTTCTACTTCAAGTTTATTTGTATAGCATTTGGCTGTTGCACGGAATGTTTTAACCTTATTTGGAGTTTTTGTTGTAACACCATCGGCATCTGTTATATCAACATATTCTATACCAGTACCAATATCAACTGTAACCTCACCTATTGCATCAGCTGATGGCGTAGCGGAGAATGAAAGGCCCTCCCACTTGCCTGTGCCTGATGCTAAACTCGGAATAATATAGATTTTATTAGTTGTAACAATTGCATTTTCTGTTCCTGCAAAAGTTATAAGCTTAACTATATCAGCGTTTGGGTCATCAGTTGAAGCAGCCTGTGAATCCGCAACCTGATAAGCATAAGATGCAAACTCAATACCTGCACGCGCAAAATAATAAGCTCTTTTCTCATCGTTCATATAGCGAACTGTTCTAAACGAATTCCAAGCTAATACATAAAGTGCTGTACCAAGCATAGTCAAAATAAGCATTACGACAAGAACCATCGGCAATGCAGCACCGTCTTTATTTTTAAGTGACGATTTAATTTTTGACATTTATACTCCTCCTTCTAAAGGTGGTTAAACTACTATAATCAGCAATTAAAATTAAGCGATAACACGCATAAGTTCTTCAAGTGAAGTTTTACCCTTCATAACCTTATAAAGGCCTTCATCTTTCATAGTGAACATACCTTGCTTAATTGCAAGGTCCTTAATTTCAGCAATAGTTGCTCTGTCAAGAATAAGCTGTTTCATTTCTTCAGTAACTGTAAGGAATTCAAATACAGCTTCACGACCCTTATAGCCGGTGTTGTTACAAGTAAGACAACCAGTTGCTTTATAAAGCTTAAAGGACTCGCCTTCATAGCCATAAATATCAAAGTCAGGAATAATCTTCTTGATTTCTGAACGTGAAATTTCGAATTCTTCTTTACACTTAGGGCAAAGCTTACGAACAAGACGCTGTGCTAAAACGCCAACGAGTGAAGATGCTGTAAGGAATGGTTCAACGCCCATTTCGTCAAGACGAGTAACAGCACCCGCAGAGTCATTAGTATGGAGTGTTGAAAGAACCATATGTCCTGTAAGAGCAGCTTCAATAGCGATTTTTGCTGTTTCAGCGTCACGAATCTCACCGACAAGAACAATATCAGGGTCAGAACGAAGAACCGAACGAAGAGCTGCTGCAAAGGTCATACCAGCACGGTTATTCATTTGGCACTGGTTAATACCTGGCATACGACGCTCAACTGGGTCTTCAAGTGTAATTGTGTTTTTATCTACTGTACTGATTTCAGCAAGGCAAGCATAAAGTGTTGTTGACTTACCAGAACCAGTAGGGCCAGTAACAAGCAAGAAGCCGTATGGCATATTGATTGCTCTGTAGAATCTATCAAACTGTCTTTCACTAAAGTGAAGGTCTTTAAGTGTTGCAACCTGACCTGAGTCACGTTCCAAAAGACGCATAACAATCTTTTCGCCGAAAACTGTCGGCATAGATGCAATACGAATATCAAGTGTTCTATCTTCATATTTAACAGTAGCACGACCGTCTTGTGGGATACGGCGTTCGGCAATGTCCATACCGCCAATAACCTTAACACGAGAAACTACTGCGCTAAACATCTTAATTGGGTTCTGCAAAATCTCTTGCAAAACACCGTCAATACGAAAACGAACACGCATATATTTTTCAAGAGCTTCAATATGAATATCGGAAGCACCTGCTTTAATTGCGTTATTAATAATTTGGTTAACAAGTTGAACTGCAGGCTTGTCGTCAATGTCAAGATTTTCAACAGTTTCTTCAACTGCTTCCTCTTCATCAGAGTAGTCTTGAACACCTGCGTTCATATTTGCAAAGTTTTCAATAGCAGCTGCTAATTCCATATCTGCTGCAACAACAGGGCAAATCTCGTGACCTGTCATCATACGAAGGTTATCCACAACAAGAATGTCGTTAGGATTCTTCATAGCAACATAAATGACGCCATCTTCTTCATAAAGTGGAAGAATATTCTCCCTAATTGCCATTTCTGGAGTTATTAAGTTTGCAACGGCAATGTTAACGCCGATTTCATCAATTGAAACAAATTTGTGACCAGTTTTCTTAGCAAGAGTTCTTGCAATATCTTCTTCAGTACAGTAACCGAGCTGAACTAAAATAGAACCCACAAGCTGCTTGCTTGTCTTTTGAACCTCAAGGGCTTCTTTTAACTGGTCAACAGTAATAATTCCGTTATCAATAAGCTTGGCACTTAAGCTACCGGGAACAATAATCTCATCTAACATTAATTTTTACCCATCTTTCGTATTATGCTAAAGTGTAAATTATTTTGTGAAGTTAACAACTGTAAACATTGCAGATACAGTTCCGTCTTCATTTTCCGCCATAGCGAAATCGTCAATTCTAACTATAGTCTTTGAAGAAAGAATCTCTTGACACATAGCCTTAACGTCGCTTTCTTTACCAACTACTTCAAGTGTACTCTTAGCAGATTTAACTGAACCAAATGGTTCTAATTCGCCTGCAACAGCTGTACCCTTAAGATTATATTTAATCAACATTTCTTCAAGGTCCATTTGATTTTCAAGTTTTGTATATGAACCTTCTTCTGCAATAACTTCATCATATTGCTTAAATTCTTTTTGATATTTATGCTGATTTGATTTAATTTCTTCAAGCTCAGCAATATGATTTTTATTTATATTTGCAGATTCAAGAGTTGAGTCAATAGATTTTTTCTCACTTATTGTTTCTTGGAATGTAAACCAAGCAGCAACGCCTAAAATAATTGCAAGAATTACCATAGCAATTGCAACAATAACTGAATCATTAATTTTCATAGAAGATAAATCTAATTTTTTATTCATTTTAGTTACCTCCTTCGGTTGTCGATTCAGCAGTTGTTGTTTCACTTGTTGTTTCAGGAACTGTTGTTGTAACGCCATTTGCAGCAATAGTGCTTGGTTCAATTGAAGTTGCTTCAGTTGTTTCTACTGCAGCTGTTGTTGACTCAGTTGTTGTTTCGCTTGTTGTTTCAGTTACTGTTGTAACAAGGTTACCTGTTTCAGTGTCAATAGCAATTCCACCATTAAGTGAAATAATAATTCTGAATGAATATGTAGGTTCGCCTTCGCCTTCTTGATTCACAATTGGCATATCATTAACGATTTTAAAATCTTTAATTTCCTTGCCAAATAAAGCATCATTTTTAAGGATTTCTGCATAAGCTAAAAGCATGCTATTAGCTGAACGAAGACTGTTAGCTGCAGAAAGGTCGCCTTCAATTACACAAATTTGCTTATCCTGCCATTCAGGAGCAGCAACTGCTGTTATTTTAATGTAATCAGGTGTAATGCTTTGAACCTCTGTAATAAATTCAAGAGCAGTAATGTCAACCTGCTTAATAAGTGCAACCTTAGCCTGTGCAATTGCAAGTGCATTATAATCTTCTACATAAGGGCTAAGCTCTTCAATTCTTTTATTAATTTCATTGTTGTAAGCGTTAACCTTTTTGTTCTGATTTTTAAGAATTAAAAGTCTAACTGCAATACCTGCATAAACAATAAGCATACATACAAGAACGATTACCGCAATTGAAAGGATAACGTCTTTATTTTTTCTACTGATAAGCTGTTTTCTATAGCTATCAGGCAACAAACTAACCTTAAACATCATTAACCCTCCAATGTTGAAATCGCAACACCGATGCAAGATGCATATTCAGTAAGCGAAGTACTGCTTTCACCTTGAAGTGAAGAATAGAACTTAGGAACAGAAACTGGAATAGGTAAATTTTCCTGAAGTTCTTTTAATACTTTATTGTTATGTTTACTATTAGCAACAAGATAAACCTTTTCAATTTGCTCTTCGTTTTGCATTGAGTAATAGCTGATTGTTGAAGATGTTTCTGACATAATAAGTGCAACGGCATTTTCAACAAGCTCTTCTTTTTCTGACTCGCTCATTTCTTCTTCGCCCTCAAGTGTTTCATTAAGGCCAAAGATTTCAGCAATAGCAGCACGGCTTCTATCAGGAACAGTGATTGAACGTACCATAGCAATTTCTTCGCCTTTAACTACAATGAAGTTAAGAACATCATCAGTAAAGTTAACGAGGAAATATGTACCATTTTCGCCTGTAGCTGCAATACCTCTGCAAAGTGAAAGGAGTGAAGAATCTATCTCATTAACAACATATTTTATAGATGAGAAATGGTTAATATAGCCTTCAAGCATTTGCTTTCTTGCTGCAACAAGCATAATGTTGTATTGCTCTGCACCATCTTCATTTCTTGTTTCGCCAGCAATAACATAGTCTATTTCCATTTCGTTAATTGGAATTGGAATAAACTCTTGTGCCTGCAAAAGAACCATGCTGCGAAGCTTATCTTTATCAACCTTTGGGAATTGTGCATAACGCATAATAAGGTTTTCGTTATTAGCTGTAATTGCAACGTCAGTTGAGGTAAATTTACCCTGCTTCATAAGTTCTAAGAATGCCTCTTGAAAAGCTGCAGCATCTCTTATAAAGCCTTCTTCAATAATTCCCTTATCAAGAGGCATATAACCCATTGCGAGAATTTGATATTCACCATTATTCTTGGTAATCTCAACTGCGCGAATTTCATTGATAGAAAGCTCGCAGCCAATCATACTTTTAATTTTCGCCATAATATCTTCTCTCCTATTTCTGATGAGATAATTTGTAAGTTAAGCACCCATAGATGTAGATGCAGTAAGCATTGGAACGTAAAGGGCAATAAGCATACCACCAACGATTATACCAACGAAAACAAGGGCAATTGGCTCAATCATTGCACGAAGGTTACGAGACATAATCTCAACGTCTTCTTCGTAGAACTCTGCAACCTTGTCAAGCATTTCAGGAAGTGAACCAGCTTCCTCACCAATGGCAACCATACCTGTAACCATTGCTGGGAAATAACCGCTAACTTCAAGAGCATCTGACATGCTCTTACCTTCCTCAATATCTTCAATTGCTTTATTTACAGCATCTTTAATTTTATCAGCACCTGATGTTGGGCCAGCACTCTTCATTGCGTCAACGGCTGTAACACCACCTGCAAGAAGTGTTGCGAGAGTACGGCAAAAACGTGCAACAACCATTTTTGAAATAAATCCACCAAAAATTGGCATTGTAAGCTTTGTGTTCTCCCACAATCTGTGACCAACTGGGCTTTTAGTGAAAGCAATAATTGGTGCGACAATTACTATAACACCCAAAATCCATTTCCACGGCTCGCCACGAAGGCTGTCAGATGCCGCAAAAATAAATGCAGAAAGTGCATTAAGAGGAACATCAGGGTTCATCATATTTTTGAAAATTGGAACCATGAAAACAAGCATCGCAATAAGGATTAAGATAGCCATAATACCAACTGTTCTTGGGTAAGAATAAGCTGATTTAATGTTTTTCTGAAGGTTCTTTTCTTTTTGAAGCTGGTCAGCAAGAGAACGAAGAGATTGCTCCATAATACCACCAGTTTCACCGGCTGCAACCATGGCAACAAAAAGTTCAGAGAAAACCTTTGGATATTTAGCAAATGCCTGTGACATTGGAGTACCACCCTCAATGTCCTGTGCTATCTCTTCAATAATACTTGCGAATCTTGGGTTCTCAGACTGTTTTGAAAGAGTCATAAGAGCTCTTGTAATAGGAACACCGGCTGAAAGCATAGCTGCAAGCTGTTTACAGAAAACTGCAACGTCTTGAGTGGTAACTTTCTTACCGCCACCTTTCTTTTTTTCTTTGGCTTTTTTCTCCGTCATGCTCATGACGATAACGCCAGCATCACGAAGTTTTTCCATAGCAAGTGAAGTATTATCAGCTGTAACTTCACCATGAACTGGCTGGCCTGCTCTGTTAAGGCCGTCATATGTAAAGGCTGCCAAAGACGTTTCCCCCTTTTATGTATAAAGTAAATATTTTTTAATAACCCATTGTGGCCATAAGACGCATTGTTTCTTTTTGGTCAACACAAAATTCCATAACAGCTTCTTTAGAGATTTTTTGTTGCTTAAGAAGATTTAATAACGCTTGGTCCATTGTCTGCATACCCTGCATAGTACCCGTCTGCATTGTAGCGTAAAGCTGATGCTCTTTTTCTTCACGGATAAGGTTTTTAATTGCAGGTGTATCAATCATATATTCAACAGCAGCACAACGGCCACGGCCGTTAATTGTAGGAACGAGCTGCTGAGAGATAACTGCTTTAAGTGAGTTTGCAAGCTGTGAACGAATTTGACCCTTCTGCTCTGCAGGGAAAGTATCAATAATACGAGAAATTGTAAGTGGAGCAGTTTGTGTGTGAAGTGTTGAGAAAACAAGGTGTCCTGTTTCCGCAGCAGTAACTGCAACCTGAATACTTTCTGGGTCACGCATTTCACCAATCATAATCGTGTCAGGGTCGTGACGAAGAACTGTTTTAAGAGCGTTAGCAAAGCTTCTTGTGTCAGTACCAATCTCACGCTGACGGATAGTTGATTTTTTATGAACATGTAAGAACTCAATTGGGTCCTCAACTGTAACAATATTTGTTTCGTAGTGCTCGTTAATGTAGTTAAGCATTGCGGCAAGTGTTGTTGATTTACCTGAACCAGTTGGGCCAGTAACAAGAACAAGGCCACGTGGAAGATTACAAAGACGCTTAACGTCAGGTGGGAGACCTAATTTATCAAGTTCAGGAATTGAGAATGGAATTGCTCTGAATACTGCTGCAATTGTACCTCTTTGAACAATAACGTTACCACGGAAACGTGCACATTGTGGAACTGAAACTGCAAGGTCAAGCTCCCACTCTTCTTCAAATGCACGACGTTGACGGTCTGTAATTACCTGTAAAAGTAATTGTTCAACATCTTCTGGAAGAAGTTTAGGAAGGTCAGTTTGACGAACTAAGTCGCCGTTAATTCTAATGCAAGGCTCAATACCACTAACAATATGAAGGTCAGAGCCTTTCTTTTCAACTGTAAGTCGAAGAAGGTCTTCAAGCTTTACAGGGTAGTTACTGAATTTACCTGAAAAATGCAATTCGTTCAGTCCTTTTTTAGTAAAAATTAAAGTATTTCAAAAATCGGCTAATGGGGTACGAATTTCGTACCCCTATTTAGCTTAATTAGATATCATTGATAGCTGTAATGCAGTTATTCATACGAGTTGCTGCATCAGATGTTGTCTTAGCATAGATGATAGTCTTGTATGAACCACCTGTTTGTTCGCCTGTAATTGGGTCTGTTGTTGGCTCTTCAAGAATGAATGTTTCATATCTGAATTGAACGCCACCAAAGAGACTTGGGTAAAGGTCATTCATAAGAGAAATTGTGCTTTGAAGATGTGCAGTGTCACTTGCTGCGTTAGAACCAGTCTTTGAACCAATAGGAATCCACATCTTTGCGCCTGTGTCAACTGTATCTGCTGCAACGAGTGCATCTTTAACTTCATTTTCCCAAGTAATATCATCGCAATAGCAAATGAATGTGCTTGTAAGTTCTGGGTGGTCGTATTCGTAATATGTAACGCCCTCTTCAATGTCAAGGTTTTGAATACGATTCATAAGTTCAGCAACTGTACAATTCTGTGCTTCATAAGTGTGAATTGTGCTTGCAGCTGAAACAACGCTGTTGTCATAGTTTTCAATAACAGTCTTAGCACCATTAACATCAGCTGATGGACCCATGAGCCAAAGTGACTTATACATTCTTGAGTGACCGTATGTAGTAACTGTCTTTGAATAGTCAGATGTGCCAAGAATTGATGTTGCGTCAGCCTTAGAAATGTTCTTAAGGTCAACTCTAATAATTGTATTGTTACCTGAAACAATTGTGTTATTGTTTGAAGATGAGCTTGATGAAGATGAGCTTGAAGATGAGCTTGATGAGTCTGAAGAACCAGTACCAGCTGTTGTTTCAGCAGTGTCAACAATCTTCTTAATCTTCATAATTTCAGCAAGCTGGTCACCAGTAGCAAATACATAAAGTGTCATTGGGTGAGCGGCCATTGTAATACCTGAGTGAAGACCAAGGCTTGCAAGAAGACCTGAGAATTCGTTAGGGTCAATGTACTTCATCTTGATTGGAGTGAAGTTTGCAACTGAAGCTGTGCTGCCTGCCATAACATTGCCTGGAACGTCAAGAATTTCACAGAGTTCATGAAGCTTTGCCATTTCTTTTGGATATGCGCTAATCCAAACGTCACGGCCGTTGTTTGACTGTGAAACTGTCTTCATATCTGAAAGTCCTAATGCAGAAGCCTGCTCCATAAGCTCATCATAAGTGATGTACTTAAATGAGAACTTTGAAAGAACAAGGCTGTCAACAAAAGTTGAGTTAAGCTCTGAAGCTGATGCTACAAGAACTGTGTTGCCGTCTTTAAGGTAAGAAAGACCAACCATTCTTGTAATATAGTCAATAGCACGGAGTGGTGTCATGTTTTCAAGTTCAATTGAAATTGTTTCGTCTGCACCCTTGTAGATTACTGTGTAACCTGCGTTTGCAGCAATAGCAGAAACAACGTCTTTAACACTTGCATCCTTTGCTTTGAATGTGATTGTAGATGAAGCCATGCTGTTTGACTGATTCTTTGATGTAAGCGGAAGCTTAAGAATCTGTCCCATGTAAAGCTCGGAATTAGCATTTAAGCCGTTAAAGCTCATAATGTCGCTGATTGTAATTCCGTTCTTGTTGGCGATTGACTCCATTGTATCGCCAGATTTTACTGAGTAATAACGGTACTGGCCAAGGCTTGTGCCTTTAATTCCGTTTCCGTTATTTTCGCTACCCATTACTGTAAGCGGCGCAATCACGCTTACCATGAGTACCAATGACAAGACAATAGCTAACATTGACTTGCCGAATGTCTTAGAACTTTTCATTTTGGGTCCCCCTAAATTTTATGTAAAGTTAATAAGTTTGCAAATTAATATTTAACTGTGATTTTTTGGTCGTCACAGGTAAAGACAACTTCTGTTTCGGTAATGCTGTCAACAAGCCAGTTAGAGCCAGCAACATAATCACCAACGTGAAGATTTGGATAGTGTGCTTTGTCTGTTTCAACAGTTGCAACATAATAACCGTCATTGTTATAGAAAATTGCAGTAACTTTCGGATGAGCAAGAACTGCTTCATTGAAAACCTTTTCATCGTTAATGCCTTCAAGCTTTTCAGCATCACGAATATCCTGTGGAAGAACTTCAACATCTTCTGTTGGATCACCAGTTGATGTAGGAACGTCAGGAATTTCAGTTTTGCCAGTTCCAATAATAATAACTAAAGCAACAAGCACTGAAATCACAAGAAAAATTGCCGGAATAATAATTTTCATTTTCGGATTTTTCTCAAAGAATGCAGCCATACCGCCACTGCCTCTGCCGCCGTTACCTCCTTTGAGTTTTGCAATAAGCTCTTTGATGTCCATATTCATATGTAAACAGCCTCCTGAAAGTATCTGTAATTTATGATTTTCCTTATAAAAGGGTATAATTTCCCCAAAAGGGTATAAATACACACAATTATTTTATACTATGTTTTATCAAAAATCAATAGAAATATGTTAAAAAAATTCAACAAATTGTATTTTATTTTTTTGTAAATACCATACATAAATTTTTAGACTTGCAAAAAGCAAAAAAACACCCACCAAAATTGGTGGGTGCATTTATTTAAGTTAACCGTTTAAGGCCTGTTATTAGTACTTGAAGTTTGAGTACTTAGCATTGCATGTAAGGTTACCTGTACCTGTAACTGTCGCAATTGCAACCTTAACATCAAGTGCTGCATCAGCATAGAAAGAATATGTAAGACCAGTAAGCTTACCATTTTCAATTGTTACAGTAGCCTTAATCTGCTTGTAGTTTGCCTGAAGGCTTGGAATTGTAACTGCTGTTGTATAACCCTGAATTTCCTTTTCAACCTCTTCCTTAATAACAATATCGTTTGTAAATCTTGAAAGAGCTGTGTTGCCATTTCTGTCAGGATTTGTGCTGTCAGGAAGTGTAAATGAATATGTATTGCCATTTACCTGAAGGTTCTGGATATCATCAGCCTTAAGCTGTGTAGCTTTAAGTGTGTAGTTAGCACCATGGTAATACTGTTCTGTTGTGCCGTCATCTTTTTTAACAATCTTAGTAGCAAGTGTTTCGCCCTTGTTAATTGTTTCTTTTCTGTCGCCATCGCCAAGGAAACCACCAACAACTGAGTTAACATCATCGCCTTCAGAAATCTTAGAAATAATGCCGTTTAAGAAATTTGTAATTTTGCCAACGTTAACATCTTTAACCGCACAATGTCTTTCCCAATCATAACCTGCTTTTGCGTTAACAGCTGCTGCTGTTGCCTTGTTGATTGCTGCTGCAACTGCTGCTTTGTCGTTAGCTGCTGGAGCCTGCTCATTTGAACCGCCGTTGTCAGCTGGTTTGTCTGCTGGCTGGTCAGCTGGTGTATCTGCTGGCTGGTCTGCTGGTGTATCTGCTGGCTGGTCTGCTGGTGTGTCAGTTGAGTTGTCAACTGGAGCTTGAACATCAGTTGAATTTGTGTTTGTGTCGCCACCCTGATTTACAACTTCGTTGCCTTCAACAGGAGCTGAGTTTTTGTCAGCTACTTTGTAACCGCCGAATGAAATACCTGCAACAAGAACGAATGCAAGTAAGATTGCCCAGAACTTTGTCCAGTTCTGACCTCTTTTTTCTTTTTTAATAGCCTTAATTTCCTGCTGTTCAGGAGTAAGTACTTTCTTTGCCATAATGAAACCCCTTTCGGTTATGTAAAAATTTAATTATTACTTAATTAATAAACAAAATCTTTATAAGATTCTTCAACCTTTGCTGCGCCATTACCTGAAACGTTTACCATTTTAAGAGCCTTAAGTTTAAGGTTATAAACGTCAAAGTTATAGTTAAGTGAAAGTGACTTAAGATTGCCGTCTTTGATTTCAGCAACAATAACAATGTTTGTGAATTTAACATTTAATTCCTGAAGATCAATCTGGCTAGCAACTGAGCCAAGTGCCTCTGCAATGCTGTCTGCTGTTTCATCCTTTGTGCTAAAATCATTTGTTGCATGGTGAAGAGCGTTTTTACCGTCCTTCTGTGCATCCTGACAATTTTGAAGCTGGAACTTATAAACATCGCCAGTCTTTTCAACCTTAACAACGTCGCCCTCTGTAAGAGTCATACCTTTAAGAAGGAACTTGTCTTTCATACCTTCTGGAGCTGCATTACCCTTAGCCTTTTTAGCTGTGAGTGGAGCACCATCGCCAGTAATATCAAGGAAGCCACCAACTACTGATTCAACAGATGCGTTTTTGTCAACCATACCGATAACTTTGTTAAGAGCCTCTTTACCTGAAACTTCAAGTGGTCTTGTGTAAACGCACTTTCTTGTCCAGCTGTAAGCTGCGCTTGCGCCCTTAGCTGTTGCGTCATTAAGAAGCTTAATTGATGCTGCCTTTGAGCTGTCAGCAGTTGAACCACCATTATTGTCAGCTGGCTTGTCAGCAGGCTGGTCAGCAGGTGTGTCAGATGGTGTATCTGCCGGTGTGTCAGCAGGTGTGTCTGATGGTACATCTGCAGGTGTGTCAGATGGTGTGTCTGTTGAAGTGCTTCCTGTGCTTGTGCTTGTGCTTGTATTTGTGTTTGTGTTAGTGTTTGGACCTGCTACAACTGCAGAACCACTTTTAGCAGTAAATGCAATTTGTACTAACGCAAAAGTAAAAGCAATTGCAAGGAAAAATGCTAAAGCTTTTCTGAATGTTCCGAAGAAAATTTTTCTTTTAGCTACTCTTTTTTCAATAGTAGCCTTAACTTCTTCAGGAGTTTTAACCTTTTTCGCCATTGTTGGCTCCCCTTTCGTTTTGCGATAAATTGTAGGTGCAAACCGACACCATACATAATTATCTAACATATACACATTAAATTTACAATAAATTTGTCAAATTGTCAATATAAAAATTAAATTTCCAAAAACTTTTTATT
>JAZUGZ010000242.1:0-2003 GCA_045641425.1 Candidatus Fimenecus sp. | reverse complement strand
TCAATTTGGTCTTTCCATAAAGGAGAAATGGTAATTAAATCATTTGCAACCGCTGAAATTAGCTCTGGTTTAGCACTAATTTTAGAAAGCTTATGACAACAATAGAACATTTTATCAGCACTTGTTAAATTAGAAATATCTAAATCAAGCAAATCAACAGAAACTAAATCATAACAGCGACTAAACATATACTCATAATTTAAGGTAGAAGAACCAGGTTCTGCTATAACTGATTCAATTGTTTCACGAGCTACTACAAGACTCCATGCACCTTCTTGAGGTGTGCTATTTCCCTTGTGAACATAATCTGGTACTTCACCAGTTAAATACAAAGTACCATCACCATCTAAATGCCAGCTACTACTTGACATTATAGTTGCTACTCTTGTAATTGTTGCACAGCCGTCAACAGTTTCAATATTTTGAAGAGAAGTAACATCTGGATATGCTACGCCACTATCTTTATTAACCCACTCTGTTGAAAGCTCAATTAACTGCTCCGCAATAAGTGGGAATTCAGTATCATTTGCTTTAAGGTTACTAAGCTTCTCACAACCTAAAAACATTTCTAAAGTATAATTTGGATTAATTGATTCCCAGTTGAAGCTACTAATATCAAGAGTTCTCAAGCTAATACAATTACAGAACATCTTGCTAAAGTCATAATTATTTTCAACATTAAAATGACTAAGGTCAAGAGATTTTATGTTCCAACAACCGAGAAACATTCCCATCATATCTCGCACTTGTGAGGTATCAAATCCGCTAATGTCAAAAGAGTATAAGAGGTTACAATTACAAAACATACGCTTCATATATGTAACTTTTGATGTGTTAAAACTACTAATATCAAGAACTTGCAAATGATTACATTCAAAAAACATATCGCTCATATCTGTAACATTAGAAGTATTTATTCCACTAAGATCAAGTCTAACTAAACCTTTACATTCGTAAAACATTTTTTTCATACTTGTTGCATTTGATGTATCTAAATTGTCAAGTTGAGCAGATGTTAAATTTTCACAACCAGAAAACAAAAAATTACAATTATTTACAGAAGCACCTGGCTCTGTTACTACTGTTTTAATATGTTTTTTATAAGCTTTCCATGGTGTGTAATCCATAGATTCTGTACTTTGATTATTAACAGCACCAGTAATATGTAAGCAGCCATCGCCTTCAAAACTCCAACCGTTAAGATCTGGCACAATCGAATCTCTGAAAATGGTTACCTTACCAGGAACATGCCCCAGTTCATATTCAGATGTATAAACTTCTCCGGTTTCTTTATTCTTCCATTCTGGGTAAAGTCCCAATAAGGTGCGTGCATGTTCAAAAAGAAAATCGTGCTTGATTGTAACTTCAACGAGTGATTCACAAGCTTGGAAAATATAATATCTGTCGGCATATTCCTTTGTACTTTCCATGCTGAAGTTACTGATATCTATTTTGGTTAGGTTGCTACAGCCACTGAACATAAAATCCATTTTATTTGCTTTTGAAGTATCAAACCCGGTAACATCTAACGCAATCAAGCTTTTGCAACCAGCAAACATACTATTCATATTTGTAACTTTTGAGGTGTTAAAGCCGGTCACATCAATGATTAACAAGTTATTACAAAAGGAGAACATGAAACTCATATCTGTAACATTTGCGGTGTTAAGGCTAGTTACATCAAGATTTACAAGATTTTTACAACAGTAAAACATCCAACCCATGTCTGTAACTTTTGCTGTGTTAAATGATGATAAGTCAAGCGAAGTTAAAGATTCACATTCCTCAAACATACCATGCATTGAAGTTACATTTGATGTGTTAAATCCGGTTAAATTTATGCTTGTAACCTTTTTACAACTCGCAAACATTCTGCCCATATCTGTAACTTTTGCTGTGTTAAATGATGATAAGTCAAGCGAAGTTACAGATTCACAATGGTTAAACATACTTTCCATATCTGTTACATTTGATGTGTTAAACCCAGTTAAATTTATGCTTGT
>JAZUGZ010000241.1:0-4573 GCA_045641425.1 Candidatus Fimenecus sp. | reverse complement strand
TGTAAGCCTGGATTGTGCTCATGATACCGCTCTGGATTGGAGCATAGTCATTAAGAGCCTTAGCCATAGGAGCTAAGCAGTTTGTTGTGCATGATGCAGCAGAAATAATCTGGTCATCGGCAGTAAGAGTCTTTTCGTTAACTGAGTAAACGATTGTCTTAAGGTCGTTACCAGCAGGAGCTGAAATAACAACTTTCTTTGCACCAGCTGTTACGTGAGCCATTGCCTTATCTTTTGAGCAATAGAAGCCTGTGCACTCAAGAACTACGTCAACACCGATTTCGCCCCATGGGAGTTCAGCAGCGTTTGCCATAGCATAGATTTTAAGAGTTTTACCGTCAACTGTGATTGTACCTGCTTCATCATCAGCAGAAACTGTGTGAAGATTTTCACCAATTTTACCACAGTAACCACCCTGTGCTGTGTCATACTTGAGAAGGTCTGCAAGCATTGATGGTTTTGTAAGGTCGTTGATTGCTACTACGTCGTAGCCTTCTGCGCCGAACATCTGTCTGAAAGCAAGACGTCCGATACGGCCAAAGCCGTTAATTGCAACTTTAACTGACATTTTGAATTCCTCCAAAAAAATTATTTGCTTTTAGTATTCGCATTATTGCAATTATTATTTTATTACATATCCAAAAGATTTGCAAGAGAAAAAATGCAAATTTTCCCAAATTGTGAATGTTTTGTCATACTGACAAAAAATCAGTGAATAAAATTCAAAAATGAGTGTAATATTTATAGTATATAGACTGTTAAAAGGGAGCTAAAAATGAAAAAAAGCGAAATTTTACGAGAAGATTTGCAAGAAAAATTTTTTACAGCTTTTCAAAATGACGATATTTCTTTTCTTCAAACTCTTTACAAAAAGCTTAAAATTCTTAATAGACAACTTGAATATTTTGAAACAGAGTCAGTTGATATTGCTGATTTGGCAGAAAATATTTGTTTGGCCTCTGACATTTTGCTACGCGAAAGTGGTAAATCTGTAATATTTTGTGGCAACGATGTTTCTCCCGTTTTTGGCAATAGACAAATTTTAACTAAAGCAATTTTAGAAGTAATTTCATTCGCTGTTTTGAAAGGAGATAGCTCACTAATCACAGTAAAAACGCGTGAATTTGAACGCTTTGTTACAGTTGAAATACAAAGCTTGGGCGAATTTAATTTTGAAGCCCAAAATGACGGAATAGATTTTATTAGAAATGCCCTTAAAAAGCTTGGCGCTAAAATGTTTGTAATATCGCAAAAAGAGTACTCAACTACTTTATTTTCGCTAAAAAAATCGGGCAATATTAGTCCGTTTCAAAACAAAAGTTTTATTGACCTTGTCTGTGACCGACTTTCGCCTATATACATTGAACTTTACGGAGTTTAATTGTATTTTAATATTGTTTAACGCCTTCGTTTATGCTATACTATTTTAGTTAAGAAAAAACGGAGGTGTTTTTATGTTCTTTTATCCTGAAAACTTTGGTGCAAAGGCAGACGGTAAGACTAATGATGTAAAAGCTATTCAAGAAGCTATTGACGAAGCAGAGAAAAATGGCGGTGGTAGAGTAGTTCTCTCTTCCGGTAAAACCTATTACTCTGACTCAATAATTCTCAAGAAAAATGTTGAGCTTCATTTAGAAATTGGCTCAAGACTTTTAGCTACAAGCGATATAAATGGTTATTTCCGCCCTTGCAACTTTATAAATGACAAAACAAACACTCTTATAGGAAACCCAGTTACTGGCAAGCCATCATTTTGCTTTATTTATGGTTTCGAGGCTGATAACTGTAAAATTACTGGTTTCGGCACTATTGATGCCAACGGCCACTCGTTTGTTGAGCGAAAAGATAAATACTATGTAACTGGTAACTTTTACCCACGCCCAACAGTAATTTACATTGAAAAGAGTAATCACATTACTGTTGAAGATGTTACAATAGTTGATGCACCTTTCTGGACACTTCACCCAGCAGGTTGTGATGATGTTCTTATTTCAAAAATCCGTATTCTTAACGATTTAGATGTTGCAAATTCTGACGGTATTGACCCTGACCACAGTACAAATGTTAGAATTCTTGGTTGCCATATTGAGTGCGCTGACGACTGCATTTGCCTTAAAACTTCAAAGGGCAACGCAGAATATGGCCCTTGCGAAAATATTATTATTTCTGACTGTACACTTATTTCAACCTCTGCCGCAATTAAAATTGGTACTGAGGGTGTTGGCGACTTTAGAAATGTGCTTGTTCAAAACTGCATTATTTCTCGCTCAAACCGTGGACTTTCAATTCAAATTCGTGACGGCGGTAATGTTGAAAATGTTAGATATTCTAATATTATAATTGAAACTCGCAGATTTTGCCCTGACTGGTGGGGTACTGCCGAGCCAATTGTTATTACTACATTTGACAGAGATGAAAACACAAAGTCAGGCCACATTAAAAATGTAAGATTCCAAAACATTACCTGTAACGGCGAAAACGGAGTTCTTATTCACGGAACAGAAGAAAACAAAATCGAAAATGTAACCTTTGAAAATGTTTATGTTACAGTTAGTAAGTCCACAAAATGGGAGTCAGGTCTTTACGATATGCGCCCAGGTCTTAACAAAGAAATTGAAAAGCACAAAAACGCTGGTTTCTTTATTAGAAATGCCGAGAACATTAAACTTATTGACTGTGAAGTTAACTGGGGTAACAAATGCCCTGAATACGGCGAAGATTTAGACATTGACAATGAAGAAAGCCTAATCGATTACTGGTGCTAATTCTTGACTATTTAATTTATAAGTATTATAATATTTTCATTCTTTTTGTGAGGCGAATAAAATGGATTTAAGAGATTTATACAATAAAAAAGCCGAGTACATTGGCAAAGAAGTTTCTCTTCACGGTTGGGTTAGAAACCACCGTAAACAAAAGAGCATTGGTTTTATTGATTTCTTTGACGGTACTTGCTTTAATTCAATTCAGTTAGTTTATGACGACACAAACCCTGAATTTTCAAAGATTAGCACAACACACATTGGTGCGGCTATTGAAATTACAGGTACAGTTGTTGAAAATGGCGAGAAAATTGAAATTAACACAACTGATATTAAAGTAGTTGGCGACTGCCCAGAGGACTACCCTTTACAGCCAAAGCGCCACACACTTGAATTTTTACGTGAAATTGCATATTTAAGACCACGCACACGCCTTTTCCAAGCTGTGTTTAGAGTAAGAAGTGTTGCTGCTATGGCAATTCACGAATATTTCCAAGACAATGGTTATGTTTATGTTCACACTCCACTTTTAACAGCTAATGACGCTGAGGGTGCTGGTAACACATTTACTGTAACAAGCCTTGACCCTAAGGACGAAAAGTTTGACTATGCTAATGACTTTTTCGGCAAGCCTACTTCACTTGCTGTTACTGGTCAGCTTGAGGGCGAAACATTTGCAATGGCATTTAGCAAGATTTATACATTTGGCCCAACCTTTAGAGCAGAGCATTCCGTTACACCTACTCATGCAGCTGAATTTTGGATGATTGAGCCTGAAATTGCATTTTGCAACCTTGAGGGACTTATGAACATTGAAGAAGATTTCCTTAAAAATGTTCTTAAGAAAATTCTTGCAAAATGTGATGATGAGCTTACATTCCTTGAAACATACACAAAGCTTCCACTTCGTGAGCGTATGCAAAAGGTAATTGACTCTGAAATTAAGAGAATTACACACAAAGAAGCTATTACACTTCTTAAAAATTCAGGTAAGGACTTTAAGTTTAAGCCAGAGTACGGCGAAGACCTTGCAAAAGAGCACGAAAAGTACCTTACTGAAGAATATTTTGACGCTCCAGTATTTATTTACGATTGGCCGAAAGATATTAAGGCATTTTATATGTATCAAAACGCTGACGGCGAAACAGTTGGTGCTGTTGACTTACTTGTTCCTGAAGCTGGCGAGCTTATGGGCGGTAGCGAAAGAGAAACTGACTACGACAAGCTTACAGCTCGTATGGATGAGCTTGGAATTTCAAAGGACGCTATGTACTGGTATGTAAACCTTCGTAAATTCGGTGGTTGCACACACTCAGGCTTCGGCATGGGATTTGAAAGACTTCTTATTTACGCAACAGGCGTACAAAACATTCGTGATGTCCTCCCATATCCAAGAACATACGGCGCATTAGAATTTTAATTCATAAATATTCAGGAGAAAGTGTTAATGAATAATAAGATTAAAAGTCTTTTGAAATTCTTAGGAGTTTTTCTTCTTTGTTTTATTTGCATATACTTATTTGTTTTCTGTGGTGGATGGAAATTATTTGAAAGCGGAGACCCAATTCTTATAGAAATAGGCGCTTCTGCTATTATATCTGTTTTCGTATTTGCTATTTGCGAGGCAGGCTCATCTCTCAGTAAGCGTGTAGATAATTTAGAAAAACGACTTTATGAAATCGAGAAAAAGAAATAATTAGTTTAATAACAATTTAATCCTCCCAAATGGGAGGATTTTTTATATCACTTTTTTAGCATTGCCACAACTATAATTTGTGATATAATATTGTTGAATAAATAAGCCTCCCTTG
>JAZUGZ010000240.1:0-4565 GCA_045641425.1 Candidatus Fimenecus sp. | reverse complement strand
ACTTTAGTACACTAAAGTGCTAACATAGTAAAGCGATAAAAATAAAGTGAGGTTTATTATGAATTTCCATTCTGATTCAGTTGACAGACTCTTTCAAACTTTCTTAAATCTTGATTCTATTGAAGAATGCTACACCTATTTTGAGGACCTTTGCACTATCAAAGAAATTAAAGATATGGCACAGCGTCTTGACACAGCAATTCTTCTTAAAGATGGAATGAGTTACCAAAAAATTAGTGAAACGGTTGACATTAGCACCGCAACAATAGGCAAGGTTAGTAAATGCCTTAACTATGGCACAGGCGGTTATGAAATGGCAATCAAAAAACTCAATGAAAAGGATTAAAACGATGAATTTATCACAGTTACCAAAAAGTGAAAGCCTTGTTCTTGCTCTTCGTGAGCTTTATGACAAATATGGCTATTCTCGTTACAAGATGAATAAATTTGAAGAATATGACCTTTATGCTAAAAACAAGGACTTTCTTATTTCTGACGGAGTAATTACTTTTACTGACACTAACGGAAAGTTAATGGCTCTTAAGCCAGACGTTACACTTTCAATAGTTAAGAATACAAAAGATGTTGGCAGTTTTGTTCAAAAGCTTTACTATAATGAGAATGTTTACCGTGTTTCAAAGGGTACACACTCATTTAAGGAGATTACACAGGTTGGTCTTGAAGCAATTGGCAATATTGATGAGTACACAATCTTTGAAGTTCTTTCACTTGCAGCGCAAAGCCTTTCTTGCACAGAGAAAAATTGTATTCTTGAAATTTCACACCTTGGTATTCTTTCAGATGTTATGGAATATGTTGGAATTCCAAAAGGGGAAACAACAAAAGCAATTCATTTTATTGGCGAAAAGAATGTTCACGAGCTTTTAGCACTTTGTGATTCACTTGAAATTGAAAGTCAAAAGGCAGATATTCTTGCAAAAGCAGTTAAAATTTATGGCAAGCCTGAAGAGGTTTTGCCTTGGATTGAACAAAATCTTTTTGGCATTGCAAATGAGGACAATATTAAATCTTTCGTTAATGTTGTTAACGCCTTAAACAGTGAAGATTTTGGTAACGAGATTTACATTGATTTTTCAGTAGTTGACGACCTTCGTTACTACAACGGATTTGTATTTAAGGGCTTTGCCGAGGGTATTCCTACAAGTATTCTTTCTGGTGGTCAATATGACACACTTATGAAGCATATGAAAAGAAAATCTGGTGCGATTGGTTTTGCCGTTTACCTTGATGAGCTTCAAAATCTTAATGCAACCACTGAATATGATGTTGATGTGCTTTTGGTTTATGGCGAGAATGATGATGTTTTTGCACTTAAGAAAATTGCAGACGAACTCAAATCAAATGGCGAAAGCGTTTTAATGCAAAAAGAAATTCCTGAAGATATTAAATACAAAAAGCTTATGAAATTTATGTACGGCGAGGTGAAGAACATTGAAACAAATGCTTAATGTGGCACTTCCTAAAGGCAGGCTTGGCGAAAAGGTTTATGCAATGTTCGAAAAAGCTGGTTACCCTTGCCCATCAATTAAAGAGAACAATAGAAAACTTATTTTTGAAAATGAAGAAGCAGGAGTTCGTTACTTTTGGGTAAAACCGTCTGATGTTGCAATTTATGTTGAGCGTGGCGCTGCCGACATCGGCGTTGCCGGTAAAGACATTTTGCTTGAGTATGAGCCAGATATTTACGAGCTTTTAGATTTAGGCTTTGGCAAATGCAGAATGGCAGTTGCGGCTAAAAAAGACTTTAGAGATGACAAAAGCAGAACTCTTAAGGTTGCAACTAAATTTTCAAATATTGCGAGTACATATTACCTTTCAAAAGGTCGAGATATTGACATTATCCACCTAAACGGCTCAATCGAGATTGCTCCTATTTTAGGACTTTCTGATGTTATAGTTGATATTGTTGAAACAGGTACAACTCTTAAAGAAAATGACCTTGTAGTTTACGACACAGTAGTGCCAATTAGTGCAAGGCTTATTTCAAACAAGGCAAGCTACAAATTTAAGAGCAAACAAATTGATGAATTAACAGAAAATATAGCAAAGCTTTTGGAGGAACAAGCATGATTAAGATAATGAAATATAGCGAAGTTAAAAACGAAGAAATCTTCGCTCGTGTAACTCCAACTGTAAATGTTGAAGACATTGTCACTGAGATTATTGAAAATGTTAAAAAGAATGGCGACAAAGCACTTTTTGAATATTCAAAAAAGTTTGACAAAGCAGACCTTACTTCTTTACTTGTAACAGAAGAAGAGATAGAAGAGGCTTTAACACAGGTTGAAGATAAATTCCTTGACATTCTCGAAAGAGCTGCAAAGAATATTCGCAAATTCCACGAAAAGCAAGTTAGAAATAGCTTTATTATTAACGATGAAGACGGAATTGTAATGGGTCAAAAGGTTATCCCGGTTGATAAAGCTGGTCTTTATGTACCGGGTGGCACAGCGGCTTATCCGTCAACAGTTTTAATGGATTCAATCCCAGCTAAAATTGCAGGCGTTAAAGAGGTTGTTATTGTAACTCCACCAAACTCTGAGGGTAAAGTAAACCCAGTAATTTTAGCGGCGGCAAAGGTAGCCGGTGTTGATAAAATTTTCAAAGTTGGTGGCGCACAGGCAGTTGCGGCTTTAGCTTTTGGCACTGAGTCAATTCCAAAGGTTGACAAAATTGTTGGCCCTGGTAATGCATTTGTTGCCGAGGCTAAAAAGCAAGTTTTTGGTCAAGTTTCAATCGATATGATTGCAGGACCAAGTGAAATCTTGATTGTAGCTGATGAAAATAATAATCCAAAGCACCTTGCTGCAGATTTACTTTCACAGGCAGAGCACGACAAAATGGCAAGTGCTGTTTTAGTTACAAATAGCGAAAGCCTTGCAAATAAAGTTTCAGAAGAACTTGAAAAGCAAATCCCACTTTTAGAGAGAGCAGAAATTGCAAGAGCTTCAATTGATAATAATGGCAAGATTATTATTGCTGATGACCTTAATAAAGTAATTGAAATTGCAAACGAAATTGCCCCTGAGCACCTTGAACTTTGTGTTGATGCTCCATTTGACTGGCTTGATAAAATTCGCCATGCTGGTTCAATTTTTATGGGTAAAAATTGCCCTGAAGCTTTGGGCGACTATTTCGCTGGCCCTAACCACACTTTACCTACAAGTGGTACAGCAAAATTTTCAAGTCCACTTTCAGTTGATGACTTCGTTAAAAAGACTCAATACACTTACTATACAAAAGATGCACTTAAAAAAGTAGCAGAAGATGTTTCATATTTTGCAAAGCAAGAGGGGCTTACAGCTCACGCAAAAAGTGCAGTAATTCGCACCGAGGAGGAAGACTAATGAGCCGTTTTTTCAGCGGAAAATATAATTCTCTTACACCTTACACACCAGGTGAACAGCCAAAAGAGATGAAATATATAAAACTGAATACAAACGAGTCTCCGTATAAGCCTTCTAAAAAAGCGATAGAGTTTGCACAAAAAGAAGCCGAGAATTTAATGCTTTACTCCGACCCAGAGTGTAGAGATCTAGTAAAAACTGCGGCAGATTATTTTGGAGTTAAAGAAAGTGAAATTCTTTTCACAAATGGTAGTGACGAAATTCTTAACTTCGCATTTATGGCTTTTTGTGATGAAGAAGCTCCGGCAATTTTCCCTGATATTACTTACGGATTTTACCCAGTGTTCGCAGAACTTAACTTTGTGCCATACGAAGAAATTCCGTTAAATGATGACTTCACAATCAACGTGGAAAACTACATTGGTGCAAACAAAACAATATTCATAGCAAACCCAAATGCACCAACCGGTATTGCACTTAGTTTAGAAGAAATTGAGAAGATAGTTAAAAGCAATAAAGATAACATAGTAGTAATTGACGAGGCTTATGTTGACTTTGGCACTGAAAGTGCTATTAGTTTAGTTCACAAATATGACAACCTACTCGTTACTGGGACTTTTTCAAAATCTCGCTCAATGGCAGGTGCAAGACTTGGCTTCGGCATAGCAAATGAACAGGTAATTCGTGACCTTAACACAGTTAAGTATTCGACTAACCCATATAACGTAAACCGAATGACTATGGCGGCAGGTGTTGGGGCACTTCTTGATAACGAATACTTTAAGAATAACTGCGAAGAGATACAAAAAACTCGTGAATACACTAAATTGGAGCTTGAAAAACTCGGATTCACAGTTTTAGATTCAAAAGCTAATTTCGTGTTTGCTAAAGCAGATTTTATTGATGGCAAAACACTTTACTTAAAGCTTAAAGAAATGGGAATTTTAGTTCGCCATTTTGATAAAGAAAAACTTACAGATTTTAACAGAATAACAATAGGCACTAAAGAACAAATGGACAAACTTTTGGGTGCTATTAAGAAAATAAAGGAGGAGTTAAAATGAGAACCTCAACTAAAGAGAGAAACACAGCAGAAACACAAATTAAACTCGCATTAAACCTTGACGGTAAAGGCGAAAGCGAGATAAATACTGGTTGTGGATTCCTTGACCACATGCTTACTCTTTTTGCAAAGCA
>JAZUGZ010000239.1:0-4886 GCA_045641425.1 Candidatus Fimenecus sp. | reverse complement strand
GCCAAACGGAATAATCCCTTATGCCGCATCTGCTACAAAAATTTCTGCACCCAAATATGCACTTAGTGTGTTTATTGGTAGCTCAGTTCAAATTTTTATGATGTGTGCAATCGGTAGAAAGATTTTAACACATGATTATCTTTTCATGGCAATAATTATTGTTCTTGACTTTATTGCAATGTTTTTTCTTTATAAATATAAAGATAAAGTCAATTCATTTGTTACAAAATGTGAAAGTAAATTAAAGAAAAAGTCTTTAGAAAAATAAAGTGGGTGTAAAAATGAAAATTAAATTTTTCGGTACAGCAGCGGCAGAGGGTATTCCTGCATTTTTCTGCTCTTGTCCTGTTTGTGAAAAAGCAAGAGAAAAGGGTGGTCGAAACATTCGCACTCGTTCACAGTCACTTATAAACGATGACTTGTTAATTGATTTTTCAGCGGATACATACACACATATAATAAACGGTGGCCTTGACCTTCGCCCAGTAAAATCGCTACTTATTACTCACGGTCACGACGACCACTTGTACCCTTATGACCTTGTTTATAGAACTTCGCCAGTGTATGCAAAGTTCCCAAACAAGGGTAAGGACAAAGAACCACTTAAAATTTATCTTACTAAAAATTCAGGTAAGCTTTTAAGAAAAGTTTTTCGTCAAGAAAATGTAATGATTCGCGATAAAAAAGCACTTAGTGTTAATTATATTGAAAAATTTGTTCCGTTTGAAACAAATGGGTACTATGTAACTCCACTTAAAGCAGATCACACCAAAAGCCTTGACCCAGTAATTTATATTATTTCCAAAGACGGTAAAAATGTGCTTTACGCTCACGACACAGGTTATTTTCCTAAAAAGACTTGGGAATATATTGAAAATAGTGACATCAAATTTGACTTTGTTACACTTGACTGCACTTGTGCCATTGACAAAAAGGCTTATGGTCACCACATGGGCTATAAAGCTTGTAAAGATGTAAAGGACAGGCTTATTAAAAACGGACACGCTGATGCAAATACAATTTTCTGCATAAACCATTTTTCTCATAACTGCGGTTATATTTATGACGAGCTTTGTGAATTTGCAGAACAAGATGGTTTTATAGTTTCTTTTGACGGACTTGAAATTGAGTTTTAATTTAGGAGTATATAAATGAAATTCAACCACGAATTTATTAGGACAACTGAAAAAGGCTTTCTAACCTATAAAAGTGAAAATGTAAATGTGCGAATTGACGCTTTAGGCGAGTCGCTTCTTCGTGTTGCGGTTTTTAATAACACAGAAGATATTTTACCAACCTTTAACATTGACCCAGACTCAACAGAAATTGGTGCCAATGGTAGAGATAGACTTTCATTAGACGGATTTGATGTAAAAGAAATTGAAGTAAGCTCAAACGATAATATCGACACATTTAACTTGAACGACAATATTAAAGTTACTATTGACCGAAATAACCTTTTGATTAAATATGAAAAAGACGGAGCCGTTTTATTCTCTGACCGAGGTCCTCTCGCATACAATTTTGACGGCGAATTTGGCGAAGGCTCATTTCACTATATTTCAAGAGAAACTGACGAAAAAATTTATGGCCTTGGTGATAAGGCTGGAAAATTAAACAAAGCCGGTAAATCTTTTAGAATTGAAACAACAGACCCAATGGGCTATGATGCTGAATTTTCCGACCCACTTTATAAGCATGTGCCATTCTTTATTTGTGAAAATAGCGTAGGTAGTTACGGAATTTTCTATGACACTTCTGACACTTCTTACTTCGATTTTGGTAAAGAGATAAACAACTATTATTCTCCATATAAATATTTCAAAACTGAAGATAATGCACTTGTTTACTATGTAATGTTTGGCACAAATTTAGAAATAGTTAAACAGTTTTCTCACATTTGCGGTAAACAAATGTTACCACCGCGTTGGAGCTTTGATTATTGTGCTAGTACAATGGCTTATACTGACGCTCCAAATTCTGAAGAGCAGATGAATTTGTTTTTAGAAAAACTAAAGGAGCTTGACCTTAATTGTCAAGGCTTTTACCTTTCATCTGGCTACACTTCCATTGGCAAGGGAAGGTATGTTTTTAACTGGAATAAGGACAAGTTCAAAAGTCCTGAAAGGTTTATTGAAAAATTCCAAAACGAGGGTGTAAACTTAATCCCAAATATTAAACCAGCATTTTTAGAGAGCCACCCAATGTATGAAGATATAAAAAGCCAAGGCTTGTTCGTAAAAAATGCTGACGGAACTCCATTTGTAACTCAGTTTTGGGACGGAGTTGGTAGTTACCTTGACTTTACAAATCCTAAGGCTCGTGAATTTTGGAAAAACCAAGTTAAAGATAAGCTTCTTGACAAAGGAATTATTGCTACTTGGAACGATAATAACGAGTTCGATATTAAAGACACTAAAGCACTCGCAAATGGCTTTAATGATAAAGAAGTTAACGCTTTTCGCATTCGTTCAGTGCTTACTTATTTAATGACTTATTCTTCATATTTAGCACAGAAAGAAAAATACCCAAATATGCGCCCGTTCCTTTCAACTCGTAGTGGTAATATTGGCGTTAGAAGAATGGCTCAAACTTGGTCAGGGGATAATTATAGTAACTGGAAATCATTAAGATATTGCCACTTTATTGGCCTTACAATGTCAATTTCAGGCTTCTATTTTTATGGTCACGATTTAGGCGGATTTTCTGGCGAAATGCCGTCAAGAGAGCTTTTACTTCGTTTTCTTCAGCACGGCCTTTTTGAGCCAAGATTTACAATTCACTCTTGGAATGCTGACGGCTCTGCTACAATGCCTTGGAGCTACGAAGATATTATTCCGTCTGTTAAGGAAATCTTTGACCAAAGAAAAGAACTCGCACCTTATCTTTATAACTGTGGGTATAAAGCAGTTGAATTTGACGAGCCAATAAATGCACCAGTATTCCTTTATTATGAAGATGCTGACCGAGAAAGTGACTCGTTCCTTGTGGGTAAAAACTTGCTTGTAACGCCTGTTTTAGATGAAGGAAAAGAAGAGATAGAAGTTAATCTTCCAAACGGAGATAACTGGTATTTGGACGGTAAAATCTATAATGGTGGCGAAACTGTTATGGTTCAAATCCCTGCAAATGGCAAAATGAAATATTTTGTAAAATGCGGTTCAGTTATTCCTACTGATAAAAGTAGGGGATACAAATCAAAAGAAGATTTAATTTTAACAGTTTACCCAATAGAAAATGGCGCGTTTACCGACACATTCTTTAGCGATGACGGAGTAAGCTTTGACTATCTTAATAACAGTTGCATAAAGCTTAATATTGATGTAAAATGTGATAAAGATAAAGTAACAGTTGCATACGAAAATTTGGGCAATATGGATTTTACGCCAAACTTTGTTTTAGCAAATGGTGATGAAAGAACTATTTGCATTGAAAGGAAATAATATGGACAACGCAAAATTTTACAAAAGTGTATTGGATATGGACAGAGCGCCGGTTGTACTTTGCGACCTTAACCATACTATTATTTATATGAACGATGCTGCTATTGAAAACTATAAAAAATATGGTGGCGAAAAGTTAGTTGGTCAAAGTTTGCTTGATTGTCATAATGAAAAGTCTTGCGAAATGATAAACAAGGTAATTGACTGGTTCAAAAAAGATAAGAATAATAATCTTGTTTATACTTTCAAAAACACTAAACTTAATAAAGATGTTTATATGGTCGCACTTCGTGATGGCGATACACTTATTGGCTACTACGAAAAGCACGAGTTTAGAAATAGCGAAACAATGAAAATGTACGATATAGATTAAGGAGAATAAAATGGAAAATCATACACATAATCACGAACACGCACATACACATTCACATACTTCTCCGGAAGAAACTTTAGCACTTCTTGAGTATATGGTAGGGCATAACGCTCACCACGCTGAAGAACTTCATAAAATCGGTCATAGTGCAAATGGCGAAGCACAAAAGCTTATTCATGAAGCAGTTGAGCTTATGAATAAAGGTAACGAAAAACTTTCAGAAGCTTTTAAAATAATGAAAGGGGAATGACAATGTGCCTTTCAACAGTATATAAACTCAATGGTAATGAAAAAGAACTTGTAAGCGAAAATGTTGCCGGAGTAAGAATGGAAAACGGAAAACTTGTTCTTATCAACATTTTAGGTGTTAAAACTGAAATTGATGCCGAAATTGACTGCATTGATTTAATGGAAAACATTATAACAGTTAAGCCATTAGCTTAATATTTCTAAAAAAATAACCCCACCAATTGGTGGGGCTTTTTTTGCCATTTTATGATACTTTCACGCAATTCTTTGCATTTACAGTAATACCATTTATTTTTACATTTTTGTCAGTGTAGTTTACATAAACCTTTGAACTGTTGTTGTATTCTGTGCAGTAAACGCCGTCCTTAACTTCATAGTGAGAGGTCATTCTTGCATCTCTTAAATCTGCTAAAATGTCATTAGCTTTTTGGTAATATGAAACAATATCGTTAACGTTATTGTTGTAACCATATTTGTCGCTTTTTTCGGTTGCAACACAATACCATTCAGCAGTCGGCAAAGCACCAAATTCAACTGTGTGTAAAAATGCTTTTTGCATATCATCACTTAAATTTATGCTTTCGGAAGTGTACTCGTATGTACCGTGGAGAAGAAGCGGAATAAACGGAATAGCAGAGTACGCGCTGTTTTCCTTATGGGCAATTGTTGTAGTCGGAAGATTTGCAATGATATCAGCATTTTTTATTGAATAAAAGTTACCACCATCAACAATTACCGATTTGTAAGATGCAAGCACAGAAACATGTGACGAAATTTCAATTTTACTTGCTTCTCTTGAATAAAAGTCTGAAGAGTAGTCA
>JAZUGZ010000238.1:0-2684 GCA_045641425.1 Candidatus Fimenecus sp. | reverse complement strand
CAGGACGGTTTGTAAGTGATTTGTTGTCAACCTCGAAAACAATATCCTCAACTTCATAAACATCTTTAATATCAGTACCATTTGCGATGTCGTCAGTAATTTCCATAATTCCTGAGTTGTCATCACTAATGCCGATTTCTTTTTCAGAACAGCACATACCGTTTGATGTGTAGCCAGCAAGCTTACGAGGTGTAATTTCAATATCGCCAATTTTTGCACCGAGCTTTGCAAAAGCAGTTTTCATACCAACTCTAACATTTGGTGCACCGCAAACAACATCAGTAAGCTCATCTTCACCAATATCAACTTTAAGAAGGTGAAGTTTTTGTGATTCAGGGTGAGGTTCAACAGATTTAATTTCAGCAACAACAATTCCTGAAATGTCAGAACCCTTCATAAAGATTTCATTTTCAACTTCTGCAGTAGAAAGAGAGAAGCGGTGAATAAGGTCAAGCTTGTCAAGACCTGTTAAATCTACGAAATCTGAAATCCAGTTCATTGATAAAAACATAATTTAGTCGCTCCTTTCTTATTCATCATCGGTAAACTGTGAAAGACTAGCGAGTTTACCTGAGTTCAAATCACGAATATCTTTAACACCATACTTCATCATAGCAAGTCTTGTAAGACCAAGACCAAATGCGAAGCCTGTGTACTCGTCTGGGTCAATTCCACCTGCTTTAAGTACCTCTGGATGAATCATACCGCAAGGGCAAAGCTCAAGCCAACCAGAGTGCTTACAAGATGGGCAACCCTCGCCACCACAAATAAGGCAGCTAATGTCAAGCTCAAAGCCAGGTTCAACGAATGGGAAGAAGCCCGGACGAAGTCTAACCTTAATATCTTTTTGGAAAACTTCTGAAAGCATTGTTTTCATAAAGTAGATAAGGTTTGAAATTGAAATGTCCTTATCAACCATAACGCCTTCCATTTGGAAGAATGTGTTTTCGTGGCAAGCGTCAGTAGCTTCATTTCTAAAGCAACGACCTGGGAAAATTGCCTTAATCGGAACACCGTCGTTAATAAGTGCATCTTTATATTTCTTGTAAATAGCATTTTGTGCAGCTGAAGTCTGTGACTTTAAGAGCTGACCATTTTCGAGATAGTAAGTGTCTTGCATATCACGAGCAGGGTGGTGCTTTGGAATGTTAAGTGACTCAAAGCACTCGTAGTCAGTAACAACTTCGCTGTAATCTTCAACGGTAAAGCCCATTGACTTAAAGATTCTTTCACACTCACGCTGAACAAGTGTAATAGGGTGGTAAGAACCACGAGAAAGGTCAGCTGGTGCTGAAATGTCGAAAACTGGCATACTGTCAATTTGTTTTTGCATTTCTTTTTCTTTAAGTTCTTTTGCTTTTTCTGTAATTTTTTCTTCAAGGAAAGCTCTAACTTCGTTAGCCTTTTGACCCATAATTGGTCTTTCTTCAGCAGAGAGTGAACCCATCATTTTAAGAATTGATGTAAGCTCGCCCTTTTTACCGAGAACAGCTACTCTGAAATTTTCGAGCTGGTCAGCAGAGGTAAGCTCTGCAAGTTCTGCTTCCGCTTTTTGGCGGATAGCTTCAAGTTTCTCTTTCAATTTTCTCTTCCTTTCGATATATAGTTTGTTATTGATAACAGGTTTATGGGAAAAATAAAATCCCATACGTAAAAACGCATGGGACGAAATAGCCGTGGTACCACCCAATTTTTTGCACGAAGCAAACACTCCTGTACTCTGTAACGTGAGTAACTCGTTACCGCCTACTTTGTTTCAGCAGTACCGCTCCGAAGTGAACTTGGGCTAAAAATTTCAGTATGTGACTTTCAGCAAATGCCACACTCTCTAAGAAAGAAATGTTAAAGCTTACTCTCTTCATCAATGCGTTTAATTTTATCGGGATTAGTATATCAAATCAAAGTAAATAAGTCAAGAAAATAATGCTTATTCGTTAAGATAATCTGCAACAATTTGACCGTCTTGAATTCTAATAACTCTTTGAGCTTCAGCGGCAATGTCATTATCGTGAGTAATAAGGATAATTGTTCTGCCTTCTTCGTGAAGCTCGTGAAGAATTTTCATAACTTCAACACCTGAGTGAGAGTCAAGGTTACCGGTAGGCTCATCTGCTAAAATTACTGGTGGTCTTGCTGCAACTGCTCGCGCAATTGCAACACGCTGCTGCTGACCGCCGGACATCTGCTTAGGTAAATGGTCAAGTCTGTGTGAAAGTCCAACTCGTTCCAGTGCTTCAAGTGCGAGCTTGTGCCTTTCTTCCTTTTTCATACCTCTGTAAACTAAAGGCAATTCAACATTTTCAACGGCACTAAGGCTTGGAATAAGGTTAAACCCTTGGAAGATAAATCCAATTTCTTTATTGCGAATTTCTGAAAGCTCATCATCAGACATACTTGAAACATCAATTCCGTCAAGAAGGTATGTGCCGGAAGTCGGAATATCTAATAGACCTATCATATTCATAAAAGTTGATTTGCCCGAACCCGACTGACCAACAATAGCTAAAAATTCGCCACGTTCAACAGTTAAGTTGATGCCGTCAAGTGCCCTAACCTCGTTTTCGCCAGGGTTATAAATTTTATACATATCTTTTACTTCAACAAGGCTCATAATATCACCTACTCAAAAATACTAATTATATTTTAATTCAATATCTTTATTTAGTCAATGAATAAACTGTTAA
>JAZUGZ010000237.1:0-1839 GCA_045641425.1 Candidatus Fimenecus sp. | reverse complement strand
AAGAAATGCCATTTGAGATGTCTTTTTGTCACCTGGAATTGCTTCAATAATAGGGCTAATAATGACCTCCATAAGTCCGCTACCAATAGCATTCAAAATTATTGAGATTACTATTGCAACAAACGGGTCAATTACTCTTGGTAAAATTCCAAGACATAAAAGACCAACAGCTGTAATGCCCTGCGAAGTAATAGAAAGAATTCTATAACCAATTTTATCAGCAAATTTAATTGAAAATAAGTCCACTAAAATTTGTGATACAAAGTTAATTGTAATAAGAGCTGAAAGCTTTTTTAATCCAATTCCGTATTGCTCTGCAAAAATTATAAACAAAAGCGGAGGAAGGTTGTTTATAACCGCTTGAACAAAATAGCCCGTATAACAAGATATTTTTGTTTTAGTATATGAAATCATTTATACCCTCGATACTATCATATCAAAATTGCCCTTAAGTGTGAATTTGCCAAATGAAGCTGGGACAAACAAACTGTCGCCTTTATGAATTTCCATATCGTTAACTTTTCCGTAACCGTGTGTTATTAAAAGCGAAAGGAAAGATGTTTCATCTGCTTCTAAAGTGAATTCACCATTTACTGAGTATTTATCAGCAATAAATAAATCGCAAGCAACTAACTTTTGCTTTGTGTAACCGTCAAATTCTTCAACTGGACCAGCACCTTTATCTTCTTTCTTTGGTGGAACACAGTTTGTAACATCAATAGCATTTTCAACATGAAGTTCTCTTGGCTTGCCGTCTGCACCAACTCTGCCGTAGTCGTAAACTCTATAAGTAATATTTGAGTTTTGTTGAATTTCTGCAAGTAAAATTCCTTTACCAATGGCGTGGAGTGTGCCAGCTTCAATAAAGAATAAATCTCCTTTATGAACTTTTTCACGATTTACATATTGTAAAAATGTGTTATCTTCAACTGACTTTCTAAATTCTTCGCTCGAAATCTCTTTGTTAAAGCCGAAAATAAGCTCAGCATCTTCGTCACAGTCGAGAATATACCAACATTCTGTTTTGCCAAATTCACCTTTAACTTTCATTGCGTATTCGTCGTTTGGATGAACTTGAACGGACAAGTCGTTTTTAGCATCAATAAGCTTTATAAGAAGGGGGAAGAAAGGGAACTTTTTACCACGAGTACCTACAAAGTCAGGGTTTTGTTCCAAAACATTTGAAAATGGCATTCCGTCAAATTCTCCGCCAATAACAGTGTTTTCCCCGTCATCACGAGAAGCGAGCATCCAGCCCTCAGCCATAATGTCATAATCACTCTCAAAACCGAACTCGGTTCTAAGTCTGTTTCCGCCCCAAATATAGTCTTTGAAAATAGGTTTTAATCTTAAAATTTCCATAGAACACACTCCTAAAATTTATAGAAAATATTTTATCACAGAAGCTCATTTATTTCAACAAATATTGTTTTTTTACAAAAATTTGAGTTTTACATATACTGAATTATGCAAGAATATTATAATTTTTGATGTTTTTGTTGCCAAATTATTCAAAAAAGAGCTGATTTAGAGCCGATATTTATGTAAATATGCAATTTTGCTTAACACCACTTGCAAAATTCCACTAAATAATATAAAATATTATCATATTTTCAGCATGGAGGTTTTGGTTTTGAAATTTACTGAAATGAAAAATGAAGATTTGCTCTCATTAAAAGATGAGCTTATGGCAAAGTATGAAGAAATTAAAAACATGAATCTTTCTCTCGATATGTCAAGGGGTAAACCAGGTCACGAACAGCTTGAACTTTCTTATGATGTTCTTAAAGTGTTCAATTGTGGCGACACTTGTATTTCTGATAGTGGTATTGATTGTAG
>JAZUGZ010000236.1:0-2088 GCA_045641425.1 Candidatus Fimenecus sp. | reverse complement strand
CCGTGAAGCCAAAAGTGACTGGGCACGCTGGGAAATTGAGCAGGTTATGACTACTTGTGAATGCCCTGAATGCAAGGGTACAAGACTTAAACCTGAAGTTCTTTCAGTAACAGTTGGTAAAAATAACATTAGCGAATTTTGTGATTTATCTATTACAAAAGCTATCGAGTATATTGAAAATCTTGAACTAACTGATAGAGAAAAGTTCATTGGCGAGTCAATTATTAAAGAAGTAATTTCAAGACTTAAATTCTTGCAGAGCGTTGGTCTTGAATATTTAACTCTTTCTCGTTCTTCTGGTACTCTTTCGGGTGGCGAAAGTCAGCGAATTAGGCTTGCGACACAAATTGGCTCTTCACTTATGGGTGTTCTTTATATTCTTGATGAGCCAAGTATTGGTCTTCATCAAAGAGATAACGACAAGCTTTTAGGTACGCTTAAGCATTTACGAGATTTAGGTAATACTTTAATTGTTGTTGAGCACGATGAAGACACAATGAGAGAAGCTGATTTCATTGTTGATATTGGCCCTGGAGCCGGTATTCACGGTGGTGAAGTAATTTGTGCTGGTACTTCGGAAGATGTAATGAACTGTAAAGAGTCAATTACTGGACAGTATCTTTCTGGTAAAAAGAAAATCCCTGTGCCTGATAAGAGGCGTGAGGGAAATGGCAATTACCTTAAAGTAAAAGGTGCTTATGAAAATAACCTTAAAAAGGTGAATGTAAAATTCCCACTTGGTACTTTTACCTGTGTTACTGGTGTTTCTGGTTCGGGTAAATCTTCACTTGTAAATGAAGTTCTTTATAAATTCCTTGCTAATGAGCTTAATGGTGCTAAAAAACCACTTGGAAAATTTGGTGAGATTTTAGGAACTGAGAATACTGATAAAGTAATAAATATTGACCAGTCGCCAATTGGTAGAACACCTCGCTCTAACCCTGCAACTTATACTGGTGTATTTACTGATATTCGTAACCTTTTTGCAGCTACACAGGACTCAAAAGTTCGTGGTTATACTGCGAGTCGCTATTCGTTTAATGTAAAAGGTGGTCGTTGCGAAGCTTGTCAAGGCGATGGTATTAAAAAAATTGAAATGCATTTCCTTGCTGATGTTTATGTGCCTTGTGATGTTTGTAAAGGTGAGCGTTACAATCGAGAAACCCTTGAAGTTAAATATAAAGGTAAAAACATTTTTGAAGTTCTTGATATGACCATTGACGAAGCGCTTATTTTCTTTGATAGTCAGCCAAGAATTAAAAACAAACTTCAAACAATTGCTGATGTTGGACTTGGCTATATTAAGCTTGGTCAGTCTGCTACTACGCTTTCAGGTGGCGAAGCACAGCGAGTAAAACTTTCAACTGAGCTTTCAAAACGCTCAACCGGTAAAACAGTTTATATTCTTGATGAACCTACAACTGGTCTTCACACAGCGGATGTTCACAGACTTATTGAAGTTTTGCAAAGACTTGTTGATGCTGGAAATACAGTAATTGTTATTGAACATAACCTTGATGTTATTAAATCTTCTGACTATATTATCGACTTAGGGCCTGAAGGTGGCGACCGAGGTGGTACAATAGTAATAGAAGGAACTCCAGAAAAGGTTGCAAAATGCAAAAAGTCATATACAGGTCAATACCTTAAAAAGTTGTTATAAAAAAAGCGGTGTATTTTACACCGCTTTTTTATTATCTATTCGTTTTTGTTTTCATTAGGCAATTCACAGTTACTATCAATTGCAATTGGCTCAAATTTTGAACGCTCAGCGTGTTTTACTCTTTTCCAAAGATTTTCTTTGCTACTCTTAAAAAACAGCAATTTACGCGTTTTAAGGACAAATATGAGTAGCATTAGAACAATAAAGATCATAGAGAATGCTAAACACTGTGAGTAGTAAGGAAGCTTAAAGTTAAGTGTGATTTTATGTGTTCCTTCTGGGGTTTTAACACCTAAAAGTGCATCTGAAATTTGAATAATGTCTTTTTCAGAAACTTTTTTACCATCAATATAAACATTCCAGCCTTTATCATAAGGAATTGAAGTATATACTATTTCATTTTTCTCAGCTGTGTATGTTCCTTG
>JAZUGZ010000235.1:0-3246 GCA_045641425.1 Candidatus Fimenecus sp. | reverse complement strand
TACAACACAGGCAAAACAATTACTTGTAAAAAGTAAATAAATTAAATAACAAATGGGCTTCCTTAGGAAGCCCATTTTTATGTTGTAGAAACTTAGAGTTTTTGATATAATTATTTTAATCTACAAGAAAGCGAATATTTAATATGAGAATTTTAATTGATGCTGACGGTTGCCCAGTAGTTGCCGAAACAGTAAAAATTGCAAAGCAGAATAATATTGAGGTAGTAATATTTTGCGATACAAGCCACGAAATAGTATATGACGGAGTCGAAACTGTAACTGTTAGCAAAGGTGCTGACAGTGTTGACTTTGCACTTGTAAACAAAGTTAGGAAAAATGACATTGTTGTTACTCAAGATTATGGGCTTTCCGCTATGGTGCTGTCACGTGGGGGAGTACCAATTACTCAAAATGGTTTAATAATTACTGATAGCAACATAACAATGCTTTTAACTTCTCGTTATGAAAATAAAAAGGTAAGAATGTCTGGTGGGCATATAAAAGGCCCTAAAAAGCGTACAGAAGTGAATAATAAAGACTTTATAACATCACTTGAAATTTTAATCAAAGCATAATAAAAAGCCTATACAACAAATGTATAGGCTTAATCTTTTATTTATATTACATTGGACCTTTTCTGTAAGCGTAGCGAATAAGCTTTAATGTTTTCCAACGCTTAAATCTTGTCTTGTCGCCAAATTCCATAATCTTTTTAGCTCCGTCTTTCCAAGTTGGAACTAATGAGTTATTTGGGTCTTGGTTTTTAATGAATGCACAAGCTGAAGCAAACATTTCTTCCTGAAGTTCAAAGTCACGCTTCTCAAATGGTCGCCAGTTTGTGTGAAGAGTTGAGAAAACATAAAGCATATCACTACAATGCCAGTTTTTATTGTTATCACCTGGTAAATCACGGTCAAACATATAAATAAAGCATTTGTTTTTATTATTTTTCTTAACCTTGTTTGCCCAAAGTGTGTCAGCAAGTCTTAAAACAAGTGGAATCATATCGCAGCTTGTAAGACCAATAAGGTAAGGAATATCACGAATATTTTTAAGGTTAAAATCTTCTTTTTTAAGGTAGTTTCCATCAAAAACAGGGAAGCCATATTTCATATTGCTTTGCTTTGAGTCAAAAATTGGCCACCAAGCCTTAAAAATGGTTTCGTTGTCAGCTTTCTTAAACTCTTCAATGTTTTTACAACCAGCTGCGGCAATAATGCTGTCCCAGTATTTTCTTGTTTGCTCTTTTTCACATGGGCGTGAGAAAAGACGCATAAGACCAGTTGCACTCATCATAAATGCACCTTTGAAAAAGTCTTTTGTGTAGTCGCTTGCTAAATGGATATCAACACTCATAGCACCAGCACTTTGACCCATAAGTGTAATTCTTTCAGGGTCGCCACCAAAGTCAGCGATATGCTCTTTAATCCATTTAAGAGCGGCATATTGGTCGTAAAGTCCGTAGTTACCGCAAAGACCATCTTCATTAGTAAGGTCAGGGTGTGCGCAGAAGCCCCAAGGACCTAAACGATAGTTAATTGAAACATAAACAATTCCGTTTTCTGCAAATCTTGTGCCGTCAATGTGTGCTTCGTTTGAGCTACCGCCAGTAAAAGTACCACCGTGAATGTAAACCGCAACAGGGTGTGGGCCTTCTTCCTTTGGAGTGTAAATGTTTAAGTATTGACAGTCTTCACTATATGTAAATGTAAGACCTTTTCTAAACTCCTTGTGGTAAAATGCGTTGCACTGTTCGTCTGGCTCAAAGCTTCTGCGCTGAAAAGAGCAGTCGCCCCACTCGGTAGCGTCATAAACTCCGTCCCATTTTTCAACAAGAGTAGGGTATTCCCAGCGCTTTGCATTAGCATATTTAATGCCTTTGAAAAGGTTAAACTTCTCATTTTCAATGCCTTTAATAGCACCTAAAGAAGTGTTAATTTCAACTGTATTCAATTCCATCACCTCAAAAATTAATAAATATAATTATAAGTCAAAAAACTAATGTTTTCAAGTTATTTGTTTTCTCTTTCTTTAATTGCCGGAAGTCGTTTGTCAGAGCGTTTTTGTAATAAAGAGAAGATACCAACATAACAAAGCATAAGAGTAAACATTATAAGTGCCGCACCAGTAACGTCAGTTAAATAGTGAGCACCACGCATCATTCTTGAAAGTCCCATTGCCATAACATAACCTACACCTACAATATAAGCCGGTGCAAGGAATTTTGAAAGCTTTTCGTTCCTAAGTGCAAGGGGAACTAATAAAAATGTAAAAGATGCCGCACTTGTGTGGCCAGATGGGAACGAGCGCGGGTCGTGCCATACTACACCGTCATCAATACCTACTTTATACCAGTTAGTAAACCAATGAAAATCAGTTTTGTCTATCATATCACGAGTGAATTTAACATTGTGAAGTGAGTGAACAGCACCATCTTCGCCAACAATTCCGTTAGAATAAGCAACCATTTCTCTAAATCTAATTCTGTGGAAATGCTCTTTTAAGCCGTTTATAATTCCGTCAGAGAAGTACATAGCAAGGCCAACTACCGCCATAAATTCAAATGCAGAGCGGTGATTTTTAGAAATCTTTTTAAGTAAAAAGTAAGCGAGTATCATTAAAATTATTCTTGCACCATTGTAAACAATACTTGCTAGGGCTACTGAGCCACTGCTATTTAGCACAGCATTGTAAATGTCAGTTTCAAAGGCGTTCCATGTAATAAAGTCAAGAATATCGTGAGCGCCCATAAATGCTCCGTAAGCGTAACCAATAGGTAAAAGAGCATAAAGCACTTTGAGTATTTTGTATGTAATTTTATTTTGTCGTAAATATCTAAAAATTGGGAAAAGACTTTCAGCAACATCAAGTGCATCTTCATACTTTCTGTATGCTACCATAAGCATTGTAAATCCAAAAAGCTGCATCATATATCTTGGTGCCATACCAAAACAAGCCATTGTAAATGCAAATACATTTGACGGGTTAAATACGGCTTTGTCAAGGTTTAAGTCATTAAGACCAATTGTGCCGTAAATAAAGAGTGCGCCAATGACTATGTAAAATACTAAATAGCTTATTAACTTTTTCTTTTTAAGTGTGTTTTCCATAAAAATCCCTCCAACAAAAATTATATAAAAATAGGGAACTTATGTCAATAAAAAAGGCAGGATAATTCCTGCCTAAAATTATATTTCTAAAATTTTGCCGCCAAGTAACTCGGCATCTGTACTATCGTGAGTAACA
>JAZUGZ010000234.1:0-9647 GCA_045641425.1 Candidatus Fimenecus sp. | reverse complement strand
AGTTTTACCACCAGTATTTGCACCAGTTATTACGAGTGAGTCGAACTCTTCGCCCAAATGAATGTCAACTGGAACAACCTTTTTAGGGTCAATTAGTGGGTGCCTTGCTTTTTTAAGATGTATTTCGCCATTAGCATTAAGAATTGGCATACTTGCTTTCATTTTATAAGCCAAATGTGCTTTAGCGAAAATAATATCAAGTTTTGTAGCTGAGTCAAAGCTAATTTTAATAGTATCCTCGAACTCGCCTGTCATAACAGAAAGCTCTGAAAGAATACGCTCAATTTCGTCTTTTTCTTTGCTTTGAAGAACTTTGATTTCGTTATTAGCTTCAACAACCGCTGACGGCTCAATAAACACTGTTGCACCGCTACCAGAAGTATCGTGCACCATACCAGCAACTTCGCCCCTATGCTCGTTTTTAACTGGAATTACAAATCGTCCATTTCGCTGAGTTACAATAGAATCACGAAGGAATTTTGAGTAATATCCTGAATGAATCATTGAGTCAAGCTGTTCACGAATTTTGTTTTCATAATGATGCATTTTTCTGCGAATTTCTTTAAGCTCGGGCGATGCATTATCGCTAATTTCAGTTTCAGAGATAATCGCATTTGTGATTTTATCTTCTAAATACTTATTAGGATAAAGTGACGAAAATAAGTCGTCAAGAGCTGAATTCATACCGGCACATTTTTCGTGCCAAACAGTAATTTCGCGAATAGTTTTAAGAGTAGTAGCTACCCTTAAAAGTTCGGTAGCAGATAGAGTTGCACCAGCGTTTGCCCTTGCCACTGCGTTATTAACATTTTGAAGCCCTGAAAATCCGGGAGCGCCAAATTTTGCAATAAATATGTAGGCGCTTTCAGTTTCATTAAGAAGCCTTTGCACCTCAAAGAAGTCTGTTTTAGGAGTAATTTCAAGTGCTAATTCTTTAGCTTCCTTACTTCTTGCGGTATTACTAAGCATTTGCAAAATTTTATCTAATTCTAAAGATAAAAAATGTTTATTCATTGTTTTATTTCCTTATAAAATTCAAGTGTATTAAAGTTTCGTTGTAGTCTTGAGAGTATGTACCTTTCAGTAATAAACGAAAGGTCAGAAAGAGCCTCTTCGGGCATTGAAAAATTATAAATCTTTTCAAATTCTGAAAAGGCAATGTGCCTCATAGCACGGATAAGTCCAATATCAAGGGGGAGCATTGCCGAAACAGACATACAGTTTTCGCAATAAAGTAAACCTTGCTCAACATCAAAGTACATAGTATTTGTTTCGTACTCGCCGCACCTATTACAAGCAATTAAATTTGGCATATAACCTGCAATGCACATAAGTCGAAGCTCGGTAATTGCCTTTAGCTGCTCAATATTCTTTTTACCATTTGCGAGAAAATGTAAAGAATTAAGCATTAGTCTTAAATATTCGTCACTAGGCTCGCCCTCTTGCACAAGTGTTAATGCAAGCTCCGAGAAATACTGAGCGAGTGACAGTTTTTCAATATCGACTGAAAGCTTGAAAAAAGTTTCAATAGGCTCTGCTTCGTCAATAACGAAAGCATCGCCAGACTCGTGCATTGAAATTTTAGAGTAGCAAAAAATTCCAGTAGCACTATTCTTTTTATTTTTGAAGCTTTTAGCACCATGAACGAACGCACGAACAAGCCCGTCACTGCGTGTTAACACATAAACGAGCTTGTCTTTTTCACGAATATTCTGTTCTTTGAGGATTAGTCCCTCTGTATTCGTCCTCATTGTCTAAATCTCCAAAGTTCTGTTTTGCCTTATTTTGAAGCGAACGGCGGTAAACTAAATAATCTTCTACCTTACCCGTTTCCAAGAATTTACTCCAAATTGCCATGCTGTCCATATTTATCACCCAATATTATTTTTAGCAATTGAGTGAATTTTATATATGGAAAAATCTGTTTAGTCTAAACCGAAATTGTGAATTAAGCCTTCACGATTTCGCCAACCCTCTTTAACCTTAACCCAACACTGAAGGTTGATATGGCAACCGAAAAACTTTTCCATATCTTGACGAGCATAGGTTGAAATCTTTTTGAGCATTGCACCTTTTTTACCGATTATAATGCCCTTGTGACTATCTCTTTCACAATAAATTGTTGCTTCAACGTCCATTATTCCGTCTTCTCGCTCGTGCATTTTTTCAATGCTAACTGCTGTACCATGTGGAATTTCTTTGTCGAGAAGCCTTAGCATTTTTTCACGGATAATTTCGCCAGCTAAAACTCTTTCAGGCTGATCAGTTAAAGTGTCATCAGGGAAGAAATGTTCAGACTCAAAAGAGAGTTTTTTAAGCTCGTCCAAAAGAATGTTTATACCATTGCCATCTTGTGCGGAAACTGGAACTACTGAAACAAAGTCGCAAAGTGCTGAAAGCTCGGCAATTCGGCCCATTAACTTTTCTTTATCACGAATTGTATCAATTTTATTGATTGCAAGAACTGCTGGGAACTTGCCTTTTTTAATTTTGTTAATAAGCTCAAGCTCGGCTTCTTTAAGCTCGCCCTCTGGCTCAACTACTAAAAGGCACGCATCAACACCGTCAAGGCTATCGCTAACGGCTTTAACCATTTTTTCGCCAAGTTTTGTTTTGGGTCTATGGTAACCAGGGGTATCAGTAAACACTAACTGAATATTATCGTCAGTTGTGAGTACGCCCATAATTCTTGTACGGGTTGTTTGTGGTTTTGATGAAACAATAGCAATCTTCTGCCCTAAAAGTCTATTAAGAATTGAAGATTTGCCAACATTTGCCTTACCGATTATTGCTATAAAAGCTGTTTTTGAAGTGTTCATTTATTCTCCTTTTTTCCAAATCCGAAAAGTATAAAAGCACAAGCTAAAATTAAAGATATAATAAAAATAACTAAAGCTAAAATATTTGATGTAAAGTAACTAAAAAGAGCGACAAATGCTTTTGGTTGATACATAATTGCAATTCCGCAAGCAACCGCTGAAATTGCAAAGACTAAAACAGCACCTGCGGCTGTATCTTTTGCAACCTTGCCAAAGTAAGTGTGTTCTTCGCCGTGCATATTAACCGCCGCTTCAATTGCTGTGTTTATAAGCTCACTACCAATTACAAAGCCATTTGCAATAAAAATAATTGCAAACTGTGTTTTGGTAATCTCGAAAAAGTCGTAAGCCAAGAGAAAAAAGTACATATAAACCATGCAAACAAAATGCACTCTCATATTACGCTCATTTTTAAGGGCAGTAAAAATACCCTCAAAAGCGTAGCCGAAGCTTTTTATAAGTTTTTTAAGTTCACTCATAAATATGTATTACTCCTCGTCAAAATAGTAGCTACCGTTTCTCTTAAGACCTAATTGAGTAAGAGCTGCTTCTTCTTTTTCGCGCATTCTTACAGCTTCAAGGCCGCCATTTTCGTGGTCATAGCCCAAAAGATGAAGAAGTGAATGTACTGTTAAAAAGCCGATTTCACGCTCTAAGGTGTGGCCATATTTTTCGGCCTGGTCAAAGGCGTGTTCAATTGAAATTACAATGTCGCCAAGCATTTTAGCACCTGTGTCGTGATTTATGTCATACACGCCATTTTCGCCAAGTGGGAATGAAAGCACATCAGTACTTCTGTCAATGTTTCTATATTGCTTATTTAGTTCGTGAATTCGCTCGTCGTCAACAATTGTAACGCTAATCTCAGCATCGCCCTCAAAATTTTCGTGAGTTAAAACCGCATTGCAAGCGCGACGAATTAACATTCTAACCCCTGTTGGTACTTTAATTACGCTTTGGTCATTAGTTGTAATTACTTTAATTTTACCATTCATTTTTTCTTTCTCTCTTCCTGTTTTTCATAAGCTTTAATAATATCTTGAACTAATTTATGACGAACAACGTCTTTTTCTGTGAATGTGTTAATTGCAACATCGTCAACATTTTTAAGAACTCGCATTGCATCTACAAGACCGGACTTTTTACCATCCGGTAAATCTATTTGTGTGACGTCGCCAGTTACAACAATTTTTGAGCCAAAGCCAAGACGAGTTAAAAACATTTTCATTTGCTCTCTTGTTGTGTTTTGAGCTTCGTCAAGAATAATAAATGAGTCATCAAGAGTACGACCGCGCATGTAAGCGAGTGGTGCAACCTCAATACTGCCACGCTCTTGATATTTTTGAAAGCTCTCTGCCCCTAACATATCAAAAAGTGCATCGTAAAGAGGTCTTAAATATGGGTCAACCTTTTGCTGTAAATCGCCAGGTAAAAAGCCAAGTTTTTCGCCTGCTTCAACGGCAGGCCTTGTAAGAATAATTCTATTAACCTCTTTCGCGCGAAATGCATTAACAGCCATTGCAACGGCTAAATAAGTTTTACCAGTACCAGCAGGGCCAGCCCCCAAAGTTATTGTATTGTTACGGATTGAGTCAATGTATTTCTTTTGACCAAGTGTTTTAGGCTTTACTGGTTTGCCTTTACTTGTAATGCAAATGCAATCCCCAGACAAAGTAGTAAGCTTGTCCTCATTGCCGTCGTCCGCTAATGAAATAACATAGCGAACATTTTGTTCGGAAAGAGTTTCGCCCCTATTTACAAGGCTTAAAAGGCCATTGATTGCACGAACAGCCTTTGAAACAGCTTCAGCATCGCCTGAAATTTTAATTTCAGAGCCACGGCTAACAACCGAAACTCCGTAATGTGATTCAATTAGTTTGATATTTTCGTCAAAACTTCCGAAAAGGCTAACCGCCTGTTCCATTCTGTCAACATTTATGACTTGTTCGAACATCCTGTCACCTGACTTTTTTAGTTATATTCAACATATTATAGCACAATTTTTATGCAATGTCATTAGTTTTTTCAACATAAATTTCTTGAAGCTCGGCAATATCTTTTTCACACACTGAAAGCAAAGTATAGCTTATATTATGTCCTGTTTTAGTTTTTGTAATTTTGGTGGATTTAACCTCAGCAGTATCAGTTAATTTTTTTATATGTTCGGCGCACAGAAACAAGCAAGTTGTATTTTGAACATCTTGTGAAATATCGTTTGTTTTGTCGTCAAAATCAAAGCCGGTATTATGAATTAAACCAATTGGCAAAATTGCTTCTCCACTTTTAAGAAATGCCATTGACGAGCCAGTAATATCACTTTTAACATTAGAACCAAGTGGAATTACAAATCCGAAAAAGAAAATTTCGGTTTGTTTTTTTATATTTTTTAGCGGTAAAAGCTTAACTGATTGTGTTGAAGTTTTGAATGTATTATTTACACTTGCACGAACGAAGCCATCAGCATGCAAAAGCTGTTCGCCACCGTCACGAAGTTTAATTACACCGCTAATTAAAAGGTCGCCCTTGCACACAGCAGAACCGACTTTTACTTCTTCTGTACCTTGTAAAACATCTGAAGATATTATTACACCATCTTCGCTGGCAACAACATTTGTGGGGTTTGAAGCGTCATACATTTTTGGAATTTCACGTTTTTCGCGAACTTCAATGCAAAGCACGCTCCCCTTTTTATTAACACTTGCCCAAGAAAGTGACGGCATATTTGAAATTACGCTTTCGGTAATATCTTTTAGCTCTAACGAGTCAATTTTAGCACCGATTTTCACATTATAATCTTCAAAGGCAGATAAAATTTCTTCGCTATCAACATTAACATTTCCTATTACATCAATTCGCCAAACAAATTGTGAAAGAGTTACCATAATTAAAACAATGGCAACAGCACCAACCGCAAAACCTGAACGAGCCTTGTGTTTAGTCAAAAAGAATCTAAAGCCTTTTTTATTCTCAATTCTTGTGACCATTCCATTTTTTCTTGAAACAGAGCGAATGCGTTTATAGCCCTCAGCTGATGTAAAAGCAGTAATTTCTCCGTTTTTAGTTTGGATATTCCAAAGCGGAATATTCTCACTGTCACACATATTAAGAAAGCGCTCGGTTAAGCCACCAAATGACTTAAACTTAACGAAGCCGAAAATATATCTAAAAAAATTGATTATTAACATATTACCACCTTAGCAAAAAGATATATCTGAAATTTCGCCACTAATTATTGCACTACCGTCGCCAAAATTTTTTATTAGCAAATTATTACCGCAGAAGCAAATATCAAGATTACCCAAATTAAACTTAACCTTACCATTTTCAAACTCGGTAAGCTCTTTACACCCTTCAAGCATTGCTTCACGATTCCCTAATAGTGTAAGCTGTGGCAAAACGCCAAGCTCATTTGTAAATTCATTTTCAGCTTTATTTTTTCGGTCTTTTCTTTTCAAAAAATCACCCCAAATTTAGAATTATATTTCTTACAGTTAAATATATTATATTGGGTGTGAAATATATGATAATTATTAAACCGAAGTTAAATGTAATACCGCTTATTTTAGCAAGTGCTTTATGTGTTGTTTTATTTGCATTTCCTAAAAGTGCAATTTTAGGTGCTAAAAGTGGAATTGAAATTTGTATGAGCAGTCTTTTTCCATCGTTATTTCCATTTATGGCACTTTCAACATTTATTTTAAGGACTAATGCATTATATCTTCCAAGCAGAGCGTTAAGAAAAGTTACAAGGCTATTTTTTGATTTACCCGAAAACGCAGGGCAAATTATTATTATGTCGTTAATTGGTGGCTACCCAGTAGGGCTTAAAATGATTAGTGACAGCAAAGAAGCAGGTGCAATTACAGAAAATGAAGCAAAAAGACTTTCAATGTTTTGTATGAACCCTGGTCCTGCATTTACTATTACAGCTTTAGGCGTTGGAATTTATGGAAGCGCACTAACTGGGCTTATTATATTTATTTCGCTTTGCATATCGACTATCATCATTGGAATATTTACCCGAGTTTTTAGTGACAAACAAGGCACTCATTTTTGTAACAAAAACACAGTACGCCTTAAAAGTGACGATATAACATTTTCTGTATGGAACGCATTTGAAAGTATGTTGAAAGTTAGCGCTTGGGTTATTATTTTTAGTACATTTACATTTTGTCTTACAGAAAAATTTGGCGAAATCGGCTCAATTATATCGTCATTTTTAGAAGTTACTGGTGGCACGGTAACTGTGTCAAAGCTTTGCTCTATCCCAGTAGTTACAGCACTAACGGGATTTGGTGGAATTTGTGTGCATTGCCAAGTATTAAGTTACCTTAACAACTGTAATTTAGAATACAAAAAATTCTTTGCGGGTCGGCTTGTGAATTCTGCGCTTTCGGCAGTAATTTGCTATTTGCTTTTATTGGTATTTCCAATTGAGCAAAATGTTGCATACACATTTGACACAGCAAAAGTTTCTGCGGTTTCAGTTTCTATTCCTACCTTAATTGCATTTACTTTTATGTGCATTACATTTGCATTTAATATTGATAGAAAAGAAAAAATGTGTTAAAATTAGTTCGGTGATAAAAATGAGAAACAAACTTTTGAATGAAAAAGAAATATCCCCTTCCTGCTCTTACTGTGCGCACGGAAAGCTCTCGCCAAATGGTGAAACCATTTTGTGCATTAAAAAAGGTGTTATGGAAAAGGAAAGTTACTGCAAAAAATTTAGTTATGATGTATTAAAAAGGCAACCAAGAAGACCAAGACCTTTAGACGAATTTTCGGCAGACGATTTTAGTATATAATACCAAAATTAAAAGGAGTAGAAATTCTACTCCTTTTTGTTTTTATGAAAATTTAATTTTTGCTTTGTTATATGCACTCTTAAATGCAAAGATTAAGAAAATTGCCCCTAAAACCCAGCTTATAGGCTCGGCTACGCAAGCTCCAAGATAGCCAATTTTAGGAATAAGCACAAACGCTGCCAATACCTTTGAGCCAAGCTCCATAAGGCTTGAAATAAGCGGTGGAAGTTTAGAATTGATAGACTGAATTGAAAATCTTAAGTTAAACAAAAGACCTAAAGCTATGTAAAATGGTGTATTTACTTTTAAGTACAAGATAGCATTATTTATAATTTCCAAGTCCTCTGTACCAGTTATGCCTACAATGAAGAATTTGCCCAAAGCATAACAAGTAATTAGGCAAAAAGCCGACCAAATAGCAGAGTAAACTGTGCCATATTTAATTGTTTGCCAAATTCGTTTAGTTTCGCCAGCACCATAGTTTTGGCTAACCACTGTTGAGCAAGATGTACCAATAGTAACTAGCGGCTGCATATATACATCGCTAATTTTACGAGATGCTAACTGTGCTGCAATAATGCTTGAGCCAAGTGAATTTACAGAAGCCTGAAGTACAATTGAGCCGATTGAGAAAATTGAGTTCATCATACCCATTGCAAGGCCTGCTGAAAGCATATCTTTAGCGAGAGACAAATCCTTTTGGAAGCTTTCTTTTGTAAGGCGAATAATCTTAAAGTTTTTCATTATTACAACCCCACAAAGAACACACGAAACCCCTTGTGAAATTACAGTTGCAATAGCAGCGCCACGAACTCCTAAACTGAATTTTGCGATAAAAAGCCAGTCAAGAAAAATGTTAAGGAATGAGCAAATTATTACAAAATATAATGGAGTTTTACTGTCGCCAAGTGACCTTAAAACTGTTGCTTCTAAATTATAAAGCATTGTCACAATTACACACAGAAGCAAAACGAAAATATATGAACGAGCTTCCGAGAAAATTTCGTCAGGGGTATTCATAGCTCTTAAAACTGGGTTAATTAAAAGTGGTGTAATTAGAGCAATAATTAGTGAAAATGCAAATGTAAAAATTAAAGATTGTGCAAATGAGCGTTTTAGCTTTTCAAAATCTTTTTCGCCAAAAGACCTTGCAATAACAATACCAAAGCCACCGTTTAAGCCAAACGCCACAAGCAAAATAAGGCTATTTATTGTAGTTGTTGCGCCAATTGCAGAAAGTGTAGAGTCGCCAAGTAAGTGACCAGCAATTGCAGTGTCTGCAATGTTATAAAACTGCTGAAAAACATTACCAAGTAAAATTGGTAATGCAAAAAGGAGTAATTGTTTTTTCAAATTACCCTTTGTAAAATCTTGAATATTTGCCATAAATATGCCCCCTCAATCTCAAAAAATGATACTACAAATTAAATGTCAAGTCAAGAAAAGAGCATAAAAAAAGCGGGGTAAAACCCCCACTTTAATTTTCCAAATAGTCGTAAACATACTGAAGAACCTTGCTATAATCTATTGTGTCTTGGCTACCATCAGCAACTGAAATTGAAAATTCAATAAAATTATTTTTAGTCATTCCAATTACCGAAATTCGTGTGCCATCATCTTTTGAAATATAATTTACTGTCATACCATTTTTGCTTGCATTTTTTATTTCAAATACAGGATCATTGATGCTGTGAACACTTGGTAACATTTCATATTCATAATTATAATAATGCGACACAAAAGCACTTGGACAGTTTTCTAATTTTGCAAAGTTAACTGACACAGTATCATTATTAATTTTCTCGCCTGAATGATAAGCCTTTGCATTATAAAAAGACACATTGTGACTTGTGTTTATAGTTGTATTGCCTACATCTTCTAAATTCACAAAATCTTCAATATTGATTTTGGTATTTTTAGGAGAAGCTGGATTTATTATTCCTATCATCATTGGAACAACAATTACAAGTGCTAAAGCTATTGCAATACATTTACTTGCTAAATCTATCTTTTTAATTCT
>JAZUGZ010000233.1:0-1770 GCA_045641425.1 Candidatus Fimenecus sp. | reverse complement strand
CGACTTTGCACTTGCACGTGCACTTGTTAATAATGCAGGAATTCTTATTGCGGACGAGCCTACTGGTAACATTGACCCTGAAATGTCTTATGAAATAGTTGACCTTCTTAACCATATTAACGCAAATGGTACAACTATTGTTATGGTTACTCACGAGCACGAATTAGTTCGTCGCTTTAACCACAGAGTAATTACTATTGACAGGGGCGAGGTTGTTTCTGACACTGGCGAAGATTTTGTAGAAACACCAACTCCTTTAGCTCAAACAATTACTGAAGATGAAGAAAAGCCTGTTACCAAGCAAGAAATGATTGAAGCTGCTCATCAAGACATTCAGGCAAGCGTTGACAAAATTCGTGAGGAGCAAGCTCTTCCTGAAGAAATTGGCGACAAACCTGAAACAACATTTTATGATCAGCCAAACAGCGACAAAGACCTTGAAGATTTTATGAAGAATTATGGCATTGACTCTTCAGATCTTGACGGAACAGATGACAGCAGCATTGACTATTCTGCTTATCTTACAGACACAAATACAGACGGGGGTGACGCAGAATGAAAGGCTCAAGTCTTAAATATTTAACTCGTGAGGGATTTAGAAGTATTTGGGTTAACAAGCTTATGTCATTAGCGTCAGTTGCCGTGCTTATGGCTTGCCTTGTAATTATTGGCCTTGGTGCTATGATTTTCTTTAATATCAACGCACTTCTTGACAATATTGAAAACCAAAACGTAATTATGGTATTTGCTGAAAATAATGCAACTGATGAAGAGGTTAGCGTAATTGGCAATACCATTAAAGAAATGGATAATATTGAAGATTGCATTTTTGTTCCAAAGGCAGATGCCTTTAACGAACAGCTTCAAAAAATGGGCGAGGATGCCGCACTTCTTGACGGTCTTGATGAAAACCCACTTCCAGATGCTTACAAGGTTGTTGTTAAAGACCTAACTCAGTTTGAAAAAACAGTTAAACAGCTTAATAAAATTGATAATGTTCAAAGAGTACGTGAAAATGGCGACGTAGCAGACAAGCTTGTTAATGTTAGAAAGGCTGTTACAATGATAAGCCTTGGCCTTGTGACATTACTTTTCATTGTTTCACTTTTCATTATTTCAAATACAATTCGTATTACAATGTTCTCAAGAAAGCTTGAAATTAGCATTATGAAAGCCGTTGGTGCAACAAACTGGTTTATTCGTTGGCCATTTATGGTTGAAGGTGTTAACCTTGGCGCAATTTCATGTATTGTTTCATTCTTAGTTCTTGCAGGTATTTATAAGGCTATTGAATACATTTGTGCAGGTCTTGTTGCTTCGTTCCAGCTTGTTAATTTCTTTGACTATGCTTGGTACATCTTGGCACTCTTTGCAGTAATTGGTGTATTTACTGGCTCAGTTGGTAGCCTTATTTCAATGAGTAAATACCTTAAAGAGCAAGGGGGAGTAATCAATGAAGATTAGTAAAAAAATTATTTCCCTTTTACTTGCTGTAATAATTGCATTTTCAATCCCATTTTATGTTTTTGCTGTTTCTAAAGAAGATATTCAAGCAGACCTTGAGGCAGAAATTGCAAAGAAAGAACAGGAAATTGAAAGCTATCAGCAGAAAATTGACTCTTTCAAAGACAATGCCGCAAAGCAAGAGGAATACATTGACGAGCTTCAAAAACAAATTGATGCTTTTGACGATGAAATAAAGCTTCTCAATAAACAAATTGATGAGCTTAATTCTAAAATTTCAAAGCTCGACAAAGAAATTTACGAATA
>JAZUGZ010000232.1:0-9856 GCA_045641425.1 Candidatus Fimenecus sp. | reverse complement strand
TCTTCAATAAATCTCATACCAAAATATGAAAGAGTCATTGAAAGGACATAGCAGAAAATAACTGGCATATAAATTAAAATATTTTTAGGATTAAAACCAATATTACCAGTAAGAAGTGTAATAATTGCGTGTGCACCCATTACGAAACCGACACACATTGAAATTTTAAGGTGCGAATATTTTTCGTCTGGTCTTGCACCTTTTTTATAAAATAATTCAGCAACACCCCAAAGAAGTGTTGTTGTTAAAGCGTAAAACAACCACATAAATTTATATACCTCTCTTAAAAATTCACCTTTGGTATTATATATTTATAGACACAAAATGTCAAGTTGTTTACTATTAAAGTTGCAAAAAAGCACAAAATATGGTATAGTTCTTTTAGAGGTGATTACCATGTACGAAAACACAGACGGAGTTTTCATTATTCAAGGCGATAACGGGCAAGATATTGAATGTCAACTCCTTTTTTCATTTGAAAGCACAAAATTTCAAAAAGCATATATTGTTTATACTGACGGCTCAACCGACAAAGACGGTAATTTAAGCGTTTTTGCTTCTGCGGTAGAAGAATATATTAACGATGAAGATGTTGCTTTTAGTGCAATTACTACTGACGAAGAATGGGCAGAGATTGACGAAAAGCTTGCAGAATATCTTTCTGAAGAATAATTAGAGGTTTATTATGGACTATATTAGCTTGATGAAATCAAGACACGCTGTTAGGCAATACAAAGATGAAGAAATACCCCAAGAGGTTTTAACAGCCTTAAAAGAAGAAATTGAAAATGCCCAAAAAGAAAGCGGACTTAAATTTCAGTTAATTCTTAATGAGCCTTTGGCTTTTGACTGTTACCTTTCAAAAAAACTTGGCTTTAAGGGTGTTAAAAACTATATTGCCATTACTGGTAAAAAATGTTTCGAAAACGAAATGCTTGGCGGTTATTTTGGCGAAAAAATTGTTCTTAAGGCTCAAGAATTAGGGCTTAACACCTGCTGGGTGGCACACACATTTAGCAAGAAAAAAGCACAATATAAATTAGAAAATGGAGAAAAGTTAATTTGCATAATTGCAATAGGCTATGGAGAAACTCAAGGCACAAGTCACAAAAACTGCTCAATTGACAAGCTTTGTGATTTTAGGGGCGATATGCCACACTGGTTCATGAACGGAATGGACACAGCAATGCTTGCACCTACTGCTAAAAATGATCAAAAATTTTGTTTAATACTTCGAAATGGTAATGAAGTGAAGCTAATTTCTCGTGGTGGCTCTGCTAAAGGCGTTACCCTGGGCATTGTAAAGCTTCATTTTGAACTTGGTGCAGGTAAAGAGAATTTCAAATTTGTTTAATTTAATAAAAGCAAAAAATTAAGGCATACACAGTAGCGTGTATGCCTTTTTATTATGTATTATGAAATTTTCATTCTAAGGCGCATTTTATCACTTATCATTGCGATAAATTCTGAATTTGTTGGCTTACCTCTTGTGTTTTGAATTGTGTATCCAAAATAAGAGCTTAAAACATCAACATCTCCCCTATCCCATGCTACCTCAATTGCGTGGCGAATTGCTCTTTCAACTCTTGAAGCAGTAGTGCCATACATTTTAGCAACAGTTGGATAAAGAATTTTTGTAACCGAGCTCATCATTTCGCGGTCGTTAATTGAAAGAATTATTGCCTCTCTTAAATAGCTATAACCTTTAATATGTGCAGGCACGCCAATTTGGTGCATTATTTCACTAACTCTAACTTGAAGCTCGGCATCATCGCTTTTTCTTGGTTCAAAATTAGAATTACTATGTGTTGAAAGCTGTGTAATTCTTCGCGCTAACATTTCAACATCAAATGGCTTTAAGAAATAATAATCAGCACCAGCTGTCAAAAGTTCTTGTTCAAAGCGTTGGTTGTCACTGCTTGACATTACCATAATTAATGGCGAGTTTTCTTTGCTCTTTAGTTCTTCTGTTACACCTAAAGCATCAACTCCTGACATAAATGCATCCATTACCACCACATCTGGCGAAATATTTTCAATTTTTGAAAGAAGTGCCTTTCCATCTTTTTGACAAAGGTTCACGTCACAACCGTATGAACGCAAAACATTTGCACAGTTTCTTCCAAAGTCAGTACCTTCTCCTGTCACTACCACATTAAGACTGTTGTTCATATTTTTTCCTCCGTATTTTTTCAAAAGTCATTTCTGACTTCTTTATTTCTGCCATATTTTACCATAAATGGTAATAAATGGCAATAGCAAATTTCATATTTTTTTTCAAATAATATAAAAAAATTTTGAATTGCAACAAAAATAATAACGAAAGATGTCGAAAAGAGATACCTTAAAAGCATCCAATTAAAAATGAAAGAAAAAGTTCGAAACTTAGCATAATTTGTTTGCGTTTTGTCACTTTTATTCATTTTGATAAATGAATATTTAAGTGTTTATTCAGCAAAAAATTGACTTAAGTTTCAACATTCAAACTGTTGAAAACTCTGTTGAAAATGTCTAAAAGTCCGTAAAATAAGCGTTTTGAAAGTTGAAAAGTCATAAAATTTGTAAAGGAAAACACTTTACAGAACAAATTTTTGCGTTTATTTTTAGTGAATATACATGTGTATATACATAAAAATTTTGCAAGAAAAATTGCAAAACAACATAAAAAAGGCACTCGAAAGCTCGAGTGCCTTTTTGTTTTAATTCAATTAAAAATCAATAGCGCCATTGAGAATTAAGTCAAGATAAATTGCGTCAAAGCCATCGACAACTCCGTCATGATTTAAGTCACAAGCACGAATTTGCTCATCATCAAGCACTGTGCCAGCCTTTGTTGCGCTACAAACAAGTGCATAGTCTGCAAAATCACGAATTCCGTTGCCATCAACATCGCCTGCTACGATACCATCAAAGTAACGAGAATACTCAACATCAACAAAAATGTCAAAACAGTCTTCAACATTCAATGTAATGGTACCATCAGCAAAGTTTTCCGCTGAAAGCTCTTCGCCATTTACATATACTCTTTCGATTATCTCGCCCTCTTGTGGAACAAGTTTTAGTACAAATGAAGACATTGACTCATCATAATCGACAATATATCTAACTTGATTCAAATAGGAAGCTTCTGAACTATAAGCTTCATCAGTTGAAACAGTACCAGAGCCGTTAGTCCAAACTCTAATTTCAAACTGGTTTTCATCTAAATAAATATTATTGAAATTATATTCTTCTTCTGAAAAATAAACTCTAATAGAGAAGCCTCGAATACTTTCTGGAGTGTAAGTTAAAGTGTCGCCTTTTACAAGATTTGTAATATCCACAACTTCATTTGTTCCAGTAACAGAAAGTTCAACTTTATAAACGCTCTTAACATTATCATTAAAGCCAAATTTAATGGTAATTGGGTTACCATTTGTAAAGCTTTGTGAATCCCAAGGATCAGTTTCAACTCCATTTACAGTTACTGGTACATTAACACTTGTGTCAAAATCCATATAGAACTCATTATCAAATGCCATCATCCAAGTAACAGCCTCAATTGTGTAACCTTTTGAAAAATCAGTAATTGTGTATGAATTGTTTTTAAGGTCTGAAGCTTTAATGTATGTAACAGTTTTAGAAACATGGTCAGTAACGATTATTCCGTAGAAATTATAATTCTGTGTTGGTGTAAATGTTATTGTTACACTACCGTAAGACGGGAACTGACGCCATTCATTTTGCTGTGGGTTGGTTGTTGTAATACCATTTATATTAAGAGTTGCAACCAAAGCCCAATCAGGATAATCTATTGAAAATTCGCCAGCGTGGTCAGTTGCAAATTCAAGTGTAAGATATGACCAATTGTAGCAATAATCTAAATCAACTGAAATTGTGCCATTCTGTTCGTCATAAATAATATAATCAGGAAGATTATCAATATCAAAATGATCTCCGTCTAAAAATACACTTGTAAGTTCCTTACCGCTTGGCAAGTTAAATGTTGCGAATCCACTGTTTGCAGGAACTTCGAATTCAGCAGTATTTTTATATGTTGCTTGATGCATATAACCAGCTGTTACGGCATCAGCATTGATTGACTCAACAATAAGTCCATAGTTGTCGTCTGTTGTATAGAAATATTCAAAATTATACTGTTCTTCAGTCCAATAAACACGAAGCTCGAAACCGGCTGTGCTACCACCGAGCTGGCGGTCATAAAAATAAGAACCATTTGAGCCTTGAATCATTGAAGTAACATCTTGTTCTTCTTGACCATTTACTTTAAGAACGAGCTTGTAAATGTTATTAACACCTTGTGGCAAAACAAATTCAAAGTGAACAAAATACTGATATTGCATTGAGTTAATTTGCCCGCTAGGTCCTGTACTTACATAACCACCATTGTCTTCATCGTAATACACAACATATTCATTATCAAACTGAACTGGATAATTAAGTGCTTCAATTTCATAGGCTGAAGAAGTATCTGTAATTGTGTATGAATTATCATTAAGCTCTGAAGCCTTAATAAATTTTTCGGTTTCTGTTGTAAGATTTTTTAATCTAATGCCATAAAATGTTCTTTGCTCGTTTGCTTGGAACTTAACTGTAATTGAACCATCAGCAGAAAAATCAACCCAGTCCCAGTCGTTAGCATCTTGGAAATCGCCATCGCCTAAAGCATACTGTGCGGTAATGTCCCAAGAGTCAAACATAATCATACATTTACCGCTGTTATCTTCTTCAAATGTAATGCCAATGTAATAATAATCGTCATCACCAGAAAGTCTAACAGTAAGAATGCCAGTTTCTTGGTTATAAGTTACGCCTGGGCAGAACCAGTCAATAATATCATCAACTGAATATTCTTTATCATAAATCATCAATGATGTGAAAACGTAACCTTCATAAGGATTCAAAGAGATGTTAACAGTTGTTGCATCATTAGCAATTTCAGCAATAGCACTACTGTTATAAACAGCTTTGTGTTCAGCTTCAATATCTACTGTACCGCCAAATGCATAAACTTCAACAGTTTTATTACCTTCGGAAGTTTGGAATCTTTCAAAATTATACTGTTCCTCGGTCCAGAAAATATGAATTTCAAGGCCGTTTGCCATTTCAGGATAATAGTTTAAGTTGCCATTATTATAATAATTTGTAATATCAATTTCTTCGTAGTCATTATAATAAGCTACTATTTTATAAACACCACTAACGCCTTCAGGAGAAGTGATTTGTGCAGAAATTGGATAGCCTAATGAGAACGGCATAATTTCCCAATTTTCAACAGTTTCGCCATTAACCAAAATTTCTGCTCCGTTCATATATTCATAAGTGAAGCAGTACTCGCTATTGAATGGTCTTTCAAAATTTATTACTAATATATTGCAAGTTTTTGAAGTGTCTGTGATTGTGTAAGTAGAATTAACAAGTTCGGATGCTTTATAGTAGGTTGGCTCTTCGTCATCATACTGAACACGAATTCCGTAATAATAGCCATCAATTGTAATTGAAACACTTGAAGCGTCATCATACTCAACTAATTCGCAACTATTACAATTAACATCTCCATTGCCCAAATTATAAGATACTGCACTTAAATTCTCGTCAAAATCAACCATAAATCCTTGAGGGTTTTGCTGATTAGCAAATATCCATTTGCCGTTACTGTAATTGAAGTCCATTGTAGGATGTTCAAACTCAAGTGTATCAAGAGAAGCATCGCCATCCCAAAGAGTGAGTCCATAAGACTTTGCATTAGTACCAAGCTCAAAAATTTGGTCTGGTGCTGCTGCTAATGAACCATTTTGACCAAGAATAAATGTACCATTTTCGCAAACATTAAGTCCATTTGGAGCATCAACATTAGAAGATGATGTAATGTAAACACTGCCATCTATTCTGCACTCATTACGAACATTTAATATTGTACTTAATGTAAGATGCGCACCCTCTTCAACTGTGAAATTGTATGGGTCTATATCGCCAGAAAGTTCAAAATCGCCAATTACTGTATAAGAATAGTCTTGATTTTGAAAACGCTCGTCCAAATAAAATGCAGCAAACTCCCCAGCTGTTGTTGCAGTGCAAGGCTCAGTAGGATTTGCAATAGACATTTTCATAGCGCCCAAAATAATTGAGCCATTGCCTGAAATCATAAACATTGAGAATGACGGATTTGTTATTGTAACATCAACTTCATTTATAAAAAGAGCTAAGTCTGTTACATCTTCTGTCAAAGTATATGTATCGCCCTTATTACCATCAATTACAATGCCTACTGTTGCACCAGTTTTTGAATTTGAAAAGCTCCATACTGGATAACCCTCACTAAAATCAGCATCAAGATATTTTACTGTTACTGATGATGCGAAAGAGAAAACTGGTAGCATTGAGAATAGCATACAAAATGCTAAAGCAAATGCTAAAACCTTTTTTGAATTCATTTAATCACTCTCCAAAAAACTTATTATTTACCGATAGTATTATAAATTAAATATCGCAAATTGACAATAGAAAAAACAAGATTGTTAAATTATGTTTATAATTTATTCATAATAAAAAGCCCTAAAGTTTACACCTTAGAGCTTTTGTGTTTATTATTTATTAAAGTGACAATACAGCGTCATAAGCTGTTCCAGTTGCGTTACGGATTCTGCCAACCTTTGAAGAGTCGCCAACGTTAATAACTTTAACGCCAGTTTTCTGAATTTCTTCGAAAAGTGTACCATTAGGGCGAGAGCCAAGAGCTAAAACAACAGCGTCAACTTCGATTTCTTTTCTTGCCTTAGTTTTTACATTTTCGGTAATAACTTTACCATTGTAAATCTCAGCAAGTTTTTCGCCAGTAAGAATTGTTGTTTGCTTTTCACGAAGTCTTGGCATTACATCGTCAAGGTGCTGCATCCAAGTACCAGGAGCAACTGTTTCAGCCATTTCAATAACAGTTGATTTGCAACCATTTTCATTAAGTTTTTCAGTTGTTTCAAGACCTGTCATACCAGAGCCGATAACTGCAACCTTTTTATCTTGGAGAACTACTTTATCAGTAAGGATATCTTCAAATGTGCAAACCATTGTTTCATCATATTCGCCACCAAATTTTGGCTTAATTGGTGTGCTACCTGCGGCATAAATTACTGCATAAGGGTCGTAAGCCTTAACGTTTTCAGCTGTTGCTTCAGTACCGAGAAGAACTTCAACGCCCTCTTCTTTACAAATTGCCATAAGGTCTTCAATAAACCAAGCAATTTTTGCTTTATGAGGTGGAGCAGAAGCGAGTTTTAACTGACCACCAGCGCTCTCGCTCTTTTCGAGAACTGTAACATTAAAGCCACGCATTGCAGCAACATAAGCTGCAGTAAGACCAGACGCACCAGCACCGATAACGACAACCTTTCTGCCATTACCATTTTTAACGAGCTCTTTGCCCTCTTCACCGACAAATGGGTTAACAGCGCACTCACCATGACCGCCAACATAAGCATTATTCTGCATTGATTCAATACAGTTAAGGCAACAAATACAACGGCGAATTGTTTTGCCACTCTGTGCCTTATTTACCCAGTCAGGGTCAGCAATATGAGGTCTGCCGAGAGAAACGAAATCCTGAATACCCTCTTGAAGCTGAGCTTCAGCCTGTTCAGGTGAGCGGATAAGGTTTGCAGCAATAACTGGAATGTTAACTACCTCTTTAACAGCCTTTGCCATATATTTTCTCCAACCAGGCTCAAATGAAACTGGCTCAAGCCAATAGTTAAATGTATCATAACCTGCGCTTGAAACGTCAATAGCATCAATGCCAAGTTCTTCAAGTGCTTTTGCATACTTTAAGCCTTCTTCAAGGTTGTAACCTTTATCAGGCTGGCCGATATATGAATAGCACTCGTCAACTGTAAGGCGAACAATAAGTGGGAAGCCTTCGCCGCAACGCTCTCTAATACCCTTAATGATATTAGTAATAAATCTCATACGATTTTCAAAGCTACCGCCGTATTCATCAGTACGCTTATTAGTAACAGGGCTGAAGAACTGCTGAAGAAGGTAACCGTGAGAAGCGTGAAGCTCAACACCATCACAACCAGCCTTTTGAACACGAACAGCACCATCAATAAAGTTTTGCTCAAGCTCTTTAATCTCTTTAAGAGTAAGGGCACGAACACGTCCACCAGCAAAGTAAGCTGGGTCGCACTTTGAAGGTGCAACAGAACAAGGAACAATATTATTCTCAAGAAGTGTTGGACCAACTTTTGGAGTTAATTTATAAAGGAGTTTACCATAAGCACCCTTTGTAAGCTTTTCACAAGCAATTGAAAGTGGAACTATACCAACTAAAAGACCAACATTTTGTCTGCCTGGGTGATGAAGCTGAACAAACATTTTAGCACCGTGCTTATGAACTCTGTCAGCCATTTCACGGAGTGAAGCGATTTGCTCATCAGAGCTAACTGAAAGCTGTGCAAATGCAGCAGAACCAGTTTTGTCGTTAATACGAGTAATTTCAGTAATGATAAGACCTGTACCACCCTTTGCACGCTCTTCATAGTAGTCCATCATTTTTTCACTTGCTTTACCGTCAAACTTGTTAAAGCCCATAAGCATTGGGGCCATAACAACACGGTTTTTAATTTCGCAAGAGCCAATTTTCATAGGTGTAAAGAGCATTTTATCACTCATCCCATTTTACCCCCGTATTATTCTTCATATTTGCTTTATACTCTTTGAATTTACGGCTTTCAAGTGCCCAGTAAACTGTTCTAACTGGTGGGCAAACACCCATAAGCACCTTTGAGATGCCGAAAAGAACGCAAGGACTAACCTTTTTCTTGCCTTTTTCAATACCTTTAACCATTTTCTTAGCAACAACACTTGCTTTTTGAACTGGGAATGGCTTTTTGTACTGAATTGGTGAAGATGCTGCAAAGAAACCAGTTTCAGTTGCAACTGGGTAAAGGCAAGTGAGCTGTAAGTTCTTTGGCATTTCAAGACGAATACCCTGCTGGAAGCCGTGCATAGCAAATTTTGATGCACTGTAAACTGTAAAGCCAGGCATTGCCATTTCACCGATAGCAGAAACAGTAATAGCGAGTGTGCCCTGTCTGCCGTTAAGATATTTAATGTATTTTTGATATGTATAGATTGGAGAGAAAACGTTTGTGTCAAACATAGCTTTTACTCTTTCCCAATCAATATAGTTAACCTCTTCATAATAAGGGTAACCAGCGTTAGCATAGAAAATGTCGATAAAATCTAAAACTTCTTCAGCCTTTTCGAAAACTTCGTCAACTGCTTCAGGAGTTGAGATGTCTTTTTGCATAACAATAAGCTTGTCAGATGCTAAAGGCTCTAAATTGTTAACATTTTTGTCAACGCAAAGAATTTTGTTGTTACCAGCCATTAAAAGCTTTAACACTTCAAGACCGATACCACTGTTACATCCTGTAAGGACAATGTTTTTGTTCTGAATCATTTTCATAACTCCCCATAATAATTGATGATAACATTTTAACATATATTGTTAAATTTTACAACCTTAAAACCATTATTGATTTTTCACTAAATTAGTGGTAAAATTTTATTACATTTTTTAGGGGGGTGTAAAAATGGATAACGAAACAAACAACAATTATTCAACTGAAGCTACAAACGTTGCAGCTGAACAGCCAGTTACACTTGTTAATGGCGAGCCTTATGTTAACGGCGTGCCAGTAGGCGAGCAAAATTCGGACAAGCCTGAAAACTTATTAGCCGGCATTGTTGGTGCATTCCTTTTCTCAATTGCAGGCGGAGTTTTATATTTCATTGTATATGAGCTTGGCTTTATTGCGGGTATTTGTGCTTTGGCTATTTTCTACCTTGCAAATTTGGG
>JAZUGZ010000231.1:0-1893 GCA_045641425.1 Candidatus Fimenecus sp. | reverse complement strand
GTAAAATAGGTTTTTGTGGGTAAAATATATCTACCAACTGAAAGGAGCGGTTAAATGGAACTTAACAAAAGCAATATTAAGAAAATTCTTGGAATTATTGTGTTTACAATTGTATTTCTGACCGCCTTTCAACATTTTGGAATTGTAGCGGCAATAATTAAAAAGGTTATTGACATTTTAGCCCCCGTTATTATTGGGCTTTGCATTGCATTTATTCTTAATGTTCCAATGCGTGCATTAGAAACTAATGTTTTCAAAAGTATTGCAAACAGCAAAAAGCCAAAGGTTAGAAAATTATTAAGACCTATTAGCCTTGTTTCAACAGTAATTTTAATGGTTGCATTTATTGCACTTTTGCTTTTAATAATTATTCCACAGCTTAAAGATGCAGTTGTGCTTCTTGTTAGCAGAGTTCCTGAATACCTTACAAGGTTCATTGAATTTGCCGAGCCAAAGCTTCGTTCTTTTGGCGTTGATTATGACCTTAAGGCATTCCACCCTGAAAACATTAACTTTAGTAAAATTCAAGAAATGGCAACAAAGATTTTTTCAGTTGATGAAAAGAGTGACATTTTCAGCACAACAATGGGTGTTACAACATCTGTTGTGTCTGGCGTAACAAATGTAGTGCTTGGATTTGTAATTGCAATTTATGTACTTGCACAAAAAGAACAAATTCTTAGATTTTCAGCTCGTGTTTCAAACGCTGTATTTCCAGAAAAGGTTTGCAAGAAAATTTATCACATAGGTTCTGTTGCTGAAAATTCGTTTTCATCATTTATTACAGGTCAATTTACTGATGCAACACTTTTGGCACTTCTTGTATTTATTGGTATGAGCATATTCCGCTTCCCAAGTGCGGCAGTTGTTGCAGTTACAATTGGTGTTACTGCTCTAATTCCTGTAATTGGTCCGTTTATTGGCGAAGCAATTAGCTTTGTTATTATATTTATTGAAAGTCCTATTAAGGCTTTTCTGTTCTTGGTATTCATCATTATTTTACAGGCAATTGACAACAACTTTATTTATCCAAAGGTTGTAGGTAAATCGGTTGGGCTTCCTGGGGTTTTAGTGCTGGTAGCAGTAATTCTTGGCGGTAATATTGGCGGAATGATTGGAATTTTACTTGGAGTTCCAGTTGCATCTGCAATCTATGTTTTAGTGCTTGATGCACTCGATGAAAAAGAGAAAAAGCAAGAAAAGGAAGAAGAAAGTAACATCCAAAAAGGAGAATGAATATGGCAAAATTAGGTTTTGACAACGACAAATACCTCCGAATGCAGTCGGAACACATTAAGGAGAGAATCAGCCAGTTTGGTGGTAAGCTTTACCTTGAATTTGGTGGTAAGATTTTTGACGATTACCATGCTTCAAGAGTTTTACCAGGATTTTTACCGGACAGTAAAATGAAGATGCTTCTTCAGCTTAAAGATAGCGCTGAAATGATTATTGCAATTAACGCTAACGACATTGAAAAGAATAAAATCCGTGGCGACATTGGTATTACTTATGACCTTGATGTACTTCGTCTTATGGACATTTACAAAAGCTTTGGCCTTAGCATTTGCGGTGTTGTTATGACACAGTTTGGTAATCAGCCATCTGCTATTGCATTTGAAGAAAAGCTTCAAGGTCTTGGCATTAAGGTTTACAGACATTACAGAATTGAAAATTACCCACATGATGTTCAATTAATTGTTAGTGACGACGGTTACGGCAAAAACGATTACATAGAAACAACACAGCCACTCGTTGTTGTTACTGCCCCTGGCCCTGGTAGTGGTAAAATGGCAGTTTGCCTTTCACAGCTTTACCACGAGCAAAAGAGTGGCATTAAGGCAGGTTATGCAAAGTTTGAAACATTCCCAATTTGGAATTTACCACTTAAGCACC
>JAZUGZ010000230.1:0-3897 GCA_045641425.1 Candidatus Fimenecus sp. | reverse complement strand
TCTCAGGTGTGCTACTTTTTTGCGAAAAACTCTTGACTTTGAGTCAACTTCAAGTATTATAATAAAGACACAGGAGGTGCATTATGACTATTAAAGAAGTTAGTGAAAAATATGACATTTCTGCCGACACCTTGCGTTACTATGAGCGTGTCGGTGTTATTCCTACTGTTACGAGAACAAGTGGCGGTATAAGAAATTATAATGATGAAGATTTAGGCTGGGTCGAAATGGCAGTTTGCTTTAGAAATGCGGGTATGCCCGTTGAACTTTTAATTGAATATGTAAAGCTTTTTCAAAAGGGCGACTCAACAATTGAAGCTCGTCTAAATTTATTAAAAGAAGCAAGAGAGCGAATTTTAGAAGAGCGAAAAAGATATGACGATGCACTAAATCGAATGAATTACAAAATAGAAAAGTACGAAAGTGCCGTTAAAACTGGCGTGCTTTCTTGGGATTAAAGGGGATTTTTTAGGCGAATTTATGATAAAAGAACTTAAGAAAAAATCATATAGCTTTGATATTTTGTGTTCGCTAATTGTCCTTGCAATTCCAACAGTTATTGAAGAAATTATGTCAACTCTTTTGCAATATGTTGACACTGCAATGGTTGGCAATTTAGGCGAGGGAGCAACAGCTTCAGTTAGCATTACAACAACAATTAACTGGCTTGTAGGTAGTGTGGCGGCATCAATTGGCGTTGCTTCCGTTGCAATGATATCTCGTTCAGTAGGTAAAGAAAATAAAGAAGAAAGTAAAGAAATTTCTTCACAAATTTTTCTTTTAACCCTTTTGTTCGGTACTGTTTTGGGTGTGCTTTGTATTGTGCTTAGTCCTTTCATTCCAAGGTGGATGGGTGCCGAAGAAAACGTTCAAAAAACTGCGAGTATCTATTTTGCAATTATTTCGCTTCCAATGGTGTTTAGATATATCACAGTAACCTTGGGCGCAAGCATTAGAGCAACCAAAAATACTAAAACACCAATGCTTATTACATTGGTGGAAAATGCACTTAATATTGTGCTTAACTACACTTTAATATATGTAGCGCATTTGGGCGTTGTGGGTGCTGGAATTGGCTCGGCAATTTCATATACTGTATCAGGTGTTTTAATGCTTGTGGCGTTTAGAAAAAACGATTATTTACACTTTACTTTTAAGAAATTATCATTCAAAAAACAGGTTGTAAGTGAATGCCTAAAAACCGCTTGCCCAGTAATGCTTACTCATTTTGTTAGTTGCTTTGGCTATGTTGTGTTTGCAAGCCTTGTTTCCTCAATGGGTACAACTGTTTTTGCGGCTCATTCAATTGCAGTTAATGCTGAACAAATATTTTATATTGCTGGTTACGGCTTTAGGTCTGCAACATCAACAATGGTTGGTATTTCAATTGGCGAACAAAACAAAAGAAAATTCAAGGCAGTACAAAAAACGAGTGTCTTGGTAACGATTGCACTTATGGTTGTTAGTGGAGCTGTGCTATATTTTGTAGCATTACCACTTATGGATATTTTCACAAGTAGCGACAAGGTTGCAGTTCTTGGCGCAAATATGCTTAAGCTTGTGGCGTTTTCAGAGCCTTTCTTTGGGCTTATGATTGTGTTAGAGGGTATTTATTACGGACTTAGCAAAACGAAGTATGTGTTTGTAATTGAGTCTATAAGTATGTGGGGCGTGAGAATTGTATTCACATTTTTGTGCGTTAAGGTTTGGGGTCTTAACCTGAATGCAGTTTGGTACTGTATGATAGCCGACAATTTAACAAAAGCAATTTTACTTGCAATACCGTTTGTTTTTAAGCGAGTAAATGCCCCAATAAAGGAGAGTAGTGATGATAGAGAATAAACAATTTGATGAAGAACGAGCACTTTATGGCTCAAAGGATTTAACAATTAAAAATTGCCGATTTGACGGGCCTTTAGACGGCGAGTCTGCCCTTAAAGAGTGTGAAAATATAGTAGCAGAAAATTGCTATTTCAATTTGCGTTATCCATTTTGGCATACCAATAACGCAAAGATTAAAAATTGCGAGATGACCGAGCTTTGCAGAGCTGCTTTGTGGTATAACAAGGGTGTTAAGATTGAAAATACAAAAATGAACGGCATTAAGGCTTTAAGAGAATGCAGGGAAATTAGCCTTGCTGATTGCTCAGTTAATTCGCCAGAGTTTTTGTGGAGATGTAGCGATATCGAAATTCTCAATACCTCAATTACTTCAGAATATTTACTTTTCGAATGTAAAAATGTTAAAATTGACGGCTTAAAGCTTAGTGGTAAATATTCATTTCAATATGTAGAAAATGTTGAAATTAGAAATTCTTTCCTTGACACTAAGGATGCCTTTTGGCACAGTAAAAATGTTACTGTTTACGATAGTGTTGTTAAGGGCGAGTACCTTGCTTGGTATAGCGAAAACTTAAAGCTCGTCCGTTGCAAAATAATTGGCACTCAACCCCTTTGCTATTGTAAAAATTTGGTGCTTGAAGATTGCGAAATGGAAAACACTGACTTGTGCTTTGAAAAAAGTGAAGTTAAGGCTACTGTTAATAGCAAAATTGACAGCATTAAAAATCCGATATGTGCTGAAATTATTGCTAAAGGCATTGGCGAAATAATTTTGGAAGAAAAATATTCAGACCCATCAAAAACTAAAATTATAATAAGAGAATAAATATTAAAATTACAAAGATTCGCCACAAGACCTGTTCACTCGAATGGGTCTTTTTTATTATAAAATACTTCTAAATAAGGTTGATTTTATTTTAGTTTACATATATAATAATTGATATAATGTAAAAGGTGGTGAGAGTGTGAATTTACTTCATTTGAAATATGCAATTGAGGTTGCAAAAACTGGTTCAATAAATAAAGTGGCCGAAGCCCTTTTAATTGCACAGCCAAACCTTTCTCGCTCAATTAAAGACCTTGAAGCAGACCTTGGAATTCAAATTTTTGAGCGAACTGTTAAAGGTATGCTCTTAACCCCTGAGGGCGAAGAATTTATTTCCTATGCTAATGACATCTTAAGCCAAATTGAAAGTGTAGAAAAGCTTTACAAAAATGGCGTTCCAATTAAGCGCAGGTTTTCCGTTTCTGTTCCAAGGGCTACATATATTTCCGAAGCATTTGCACAATTCTCTAAAAATCTTCCTAAAGAGTCTGTTGAGATTTTTTACAAAGAAACAAACTCATCTCGCACAATTAAAAATATAACCTATGATGATTATAAATTAGGTATAGTTCGTTATGCCGAAAATTACGATAAGTACTTTAAGTCAATGTTTGACGAAAAGGGTCTAACTTATGAGCTTATTTCCGAGTTTCACTATGTACTTTTAATGAAAAAAGATAGCCCACTTGTGTCTTTACGAGAAATTCACTTTTCTGACTTAGAAAATTTAATCGAGATAGCTCACGCCGACCCTTATGTTCCAACTCTTTCAGCGGCAAAGGTTAAAAAAGAGGAATTACCTGACAATGTAAACCGCAGAATATTCGTTTTTGAAAGAGCAAGTCAGTTTGATTTGCTTTCAGAAAATAGTGATATTTTTATGTGGGTTTCTCCAATCCCTCAAAAAGTGCTTGACCGCTACTCACTTGTGCAAAGAGAATGTGTCGATAATAAAAAAATATATAAAGACGTTTTGGTTTATAAAAAGGACCATAAACTCACAGAGCTTGAAAAAAGCTTTATTACCGAAGTTTGTTTAGCTAAAAGAAAACATTTATAATAAGCAGTACCTAAAAATTAGTGTTACTGCTTTTGCTTGATTTTTGATATATCAAAAACTATATACCCCATATAATAATTGGTTATTCCCAACCTATAATTGTTTTGTTAAAATATTAACAATCAATTAAGATGCCCAGTAGGCTTGGCGTCAAAATAGGAGGTAAACC
>JAZUGZ010000229.1:0-2015 GCA_045641425.1 Candidatus Fimenecus sp. | reverse complement strand
GTGCAAAAGTCTTTCCGTCGGACATAGTTTTCAAAGAAGTAATTGCACGATTATTAGCCTTTTCAAAGTTAGCTACTTCGGCAGATAATTTCTTAAACTTGTTTTCTGTCGATGTGTCTTTTGATGAACGTGAAAGTTGTTGCTGTAAATCGTTAGAGGATTTAATAACCTTATTAAATTCAGGTTCAAGCAATTCAAGTTCTTTTCTGATATTAATGATTTGCTCAGGTGTTTTTGCTTTGCCAAGTAAAACTGATAACTCTTGATACTTAGCTATAACAGCATCTACATCTACATTTGAGAATTGCGAAATATTTACATTGGTAATACCATTTTTTGCAAACGTGGCATTATTAGTAAGATTATTTAATTGAGAAATTGAATTACTAATTTGGCTATTTATCTTATTAAACGCTTTTGCACTTTCCGTGGCTGTGTTGAACTGAGCCTTTAATTTAGATAATTCATCTAAAACACCTCGTATACCTTGTGCATCTTTTACACCATTTAATTGTACTTTGAGTTGTTCGGCTTTCTTAGTGAGTTCTTCAACACTTTTTATACCCGAACTACCAATTTTTGCAATAAACGCATCAATCGCTTCTTGCTGTTCAACCTTAATAACACTAATAGGTTTTGCCCTGAGTTTCGTTGCTGCTGTTTCGGCATTTCTAAGTTGTGTTGCAAGATTATTATAATTATCTACAGCAGATTGTGCTTCATTGTTTAAATCATTAAAAGTATCTTTATTTGCTTTACGCAAATTTTCAACTGCAATTACAGCTGTATTGTAAACCTGCGACAGTTTATTAATATTATCAGCATTCGTAATTGGTTTTGAAGCATTAACATCTGTAAATTTATTTTGTAAATTCGTAAGTTTTCTTGAAAGGTTGTCGGCAGATACTATAGCTTTATCAAAAGAAATCTGCTGTATATCAGCCACAACCAATTTTATAGCGTTCGATATTTTTATAAGCGATTGTTGTTGTGCTGTCAGGGAATCATTTTTGTTGAATTGATTTACAAGCTCATTAATAGAAGAAAGCTGTTGTGATATTCCGTTCTTTTCTTCCTGTCCGTAATTTTTTGAAAGAAGTGTAGCTCTACCTGATAATTCAAGAAATTTAGTATAAGCTTTTTCAAGTGATTGAGTAGTATCTTTAACCTTTTTTTCTTCACTATCTACTTGTTTCAAACTTTCAACTATTTTTGTTGTAGCTTCTAAAAATTCACCATTCTTTTTACTGAATCTTTCTATGTATTCAACTGAGTTTCCAAAAGCATCAATACCTGAAATGTTTAAAGATGTTAATTTTTGTGCTGAACCTAAACCAGTGAATTTAGGTATTATTTTACTTATTACTACATCAAGGTTTTGTAATCTTTGTTTAATACCATCAATATAATTTTCGTCAACTCCACTTTGCTGCAAACGTCCACCCATTATTCTAATGGCTTCTTGATTGTTGGCTAATACAGTTCTGACTGAACCAATCGCATTTGCTGTAGCATTATTGAGCTGTGTTATACTTTGCTGTGCTTGTGCAGTATTTATTTTAACATCAATAGGTTTCACATTGATGTTGTTGTTATTGATTTGTTTTGAAGCATTAGCAATTTGTGTTTGAATATTTTTAAATATATCGTTGTTAATAGCTACATTTATTTTTAGACCACCATTATTATTAATGTTGTCTTGTATAGAGTTTAATTGACTGGTAATTTCTTTTAAGGATGTTTGATAATCTAAAGATGCTATAACTTCAATTCTATTATCTGCCATTCAAATACCTCCTTTCTTAATACCATTTGTCGCTGTTTATAACAGGTGGCAATACGGTTATGCCCCATTTATTTTTCTTATTGAAATCAGCAATACCATTCTCAATAAAATGTTCACCCTCAAATTTTGTAAATCTTTCTATTGATTTACCTATTGCATTTTTAAGTGCAGGTGCGTTCCAACCATTATTCATAAGAACAATAGTGGGTGACATATGTTCTCCTGTTAT
>JAZUGZ010000228.1:0-3892 GCA_045641425.1 Candidatus Fimenecus sp. | reverse complement strand
TGATGACGAAACTGAAGAATATTGCTGTGATGTGTCATTTGATGAAGACGAAATGGTAAGATTTTTATCTTCGTCTAATTATAATTGCCCTTACTTTCGTCTTGATGACGAATACGGAGTTGTACGAAAACAAAACTAACCTTAAAAAACACCAAAAAGCGAAAGATGTTTTTGTTTATACTGATAATTGTATTTCGGTGCAATTATCAGTATAATTTTATATAAGGGAAAACTAGGAGGGGAAATTATGATTAGAGATTATCTTTTTCCTGCAGTTATATTTTTAGGTGTAGCCACCACAATAGCATTTTTGGTTTTGCGTGTTAAAAAAGGCGGGCTTCCAGCTATGTACTGTAAATCTGGTGCTTCAATGTGCTTTATTGGTACTGCTTTTGCAGCCTGGGCATTTTCACTTAATGCTGATGAAATGATGCCACGCAAACAGTTCATTTATGGTGCAATTATGATTTTAGGCTTTATTTTGAGCTTACTTGGTGACATTTGGCTTGACCTTAAATACTGCTATGATAAAGATAGCAGCATTTTCCTTTATTCAGGGTTTATTAGCTTTATGGCAGGTCACGTTTTCTTTGTTTCTGCCATAACATTTCAATACAGATTAGAGCCTTGGCATTTTGGACTTTGCTGTGGCGTGTCTGCCGTGTTTGCGGTGCTTGTAGTACTTACAGAGCAGTTAATGAAGCTGTCTTATGGTAAGTTTCGCAAAATTGTAGCTGTTTATACATTCTTCGTAACAATGACCACAGCGACAGCGGTTGCAAGCTGTTTTGTTAATGGTTTTTCAAGAAATACAATTCTATTAAGTGTAGGTGCTATTTCGTTCTTGCTTTCTGACTTAGTTCTTTCTTCTGTTTATTTCAAAGACGGTGGGAATAATAATCTCAACGTTGTAATTAATCATACGCTTTATTATTTTGGACAATTTGCTTTGGCGGCAACTCTTTTGCCGTTGCCACTTTTTAATAGGTAATATTGGAGGAAGTTATGGAAAAGAAAAAATATGTGGGTAAAAAAGAGCTTTGGATGTTCTCCATAGGTGGTATGGGTCAGGGCATGATTTATGCAATGATGTCAAGCTACATTAGTGACTATTATGTAAATATTTTGCATTTGCCACTTATGTTCGTGCTACTCCTTATGCTTTTAGCAAGAGTTTGGGATGCTATCAACGACCCACTTATGGGCATTGTAGCCGACCGAAATGTTACAAAATGGGGCAAATTTAAGCCTTATATAATTTTTGCGGCTCCACCAATCGCAGTACTTACTGTACTTATGTATTTAAGTCCAAATCTTCCAATGAATGCACTTATGATTTATTCAGCGGTTGTTTATGTTCTTTGGGGTATGATTTACACTATGGCCGATGTTCCATTTTGGAGTCTTCCAAATGTTTTAACACCAGACCCTGACGAGCGAAGCTCTGTTGTTTCATTTAGTAAAATTTGGAATAGTATTGGCTCGGCACTTCCTGAAATTTTCTTCTTTGCGGCTGGTCTTTTACTTCCAAAATTCATTTCAACTGAAAACCCGGAAGAGTACAATAAAAAGCAATACTTAATTATTGCTTCGGCAGTGGTTGCAATTGGTATTGTAATGTATGTAAACTCTTATTTTCATATTAAAGAGCGTGCAATTCCACCTATTCCACAAAAGAAAAAGGGCGAGGGCTCACAGCTTTCAAGAATTTTCCATTGTAAGCCACTTTTACTTGTAATTTTTATGGGCGTTCTTTCAAGTGGTAGATATATGGTGCAGGCAGCGGCAATTCATGTTGCAAGATATGCTTTTTATATTGGTCCTGATTTGACTAATATGACACTCGAAGAAAAAACAGCAGCTATTGCAGCGTCTGTATCGACAGTTAAAACAATTTTTCAAATGTGTGCTGTTGTTGGTATGTTCGGTGCAACTCTTTTAATGCCAACACTTATGAAAAAGTTTGATTATAAGAAGCTTTTAATCACAACTTGCCTTGCAGGTTTCGTTGCAAGTGTTTTCACAACACTTATTGGCTGGTTTACAAATAACCTTTACCTTTGCATTCCGTTTATCTTTATTTCTTGTATTCCACTTGGTGTTATAAACACAATTTCTATTGCTATGATTTATGACTGCCTTGACTATATGGAGCTTAAAACAGGACATAGAGATAATGCCCTTGGCTCAGCTTGTCAAGGATTTATCAACAAACTCGGCTCTGCACTTTCAACTTGCGGAATTGTTGTAATGTATATGGTAATTGGCTTTGAGCCATCACAAATGCTTAATTCTACAACAGTTGTGGCTGCAACTGAGCTTGCAAGAAGTCAAAACTTTGCTATGTTCTCACTCGTTTCAGTAGTGCCAGGTCTTAGCCTTCTTCTTTGCTCACTTCCAATGTTCTTCTATAAAATCTCAGGAAAATATAAAGCACAAATGCAAGAAGAACTTGCAGAAAAAAGAAAAGCAACTGGCTTTAAGGTTGAAGAATAAAATACAATTAGAATTAGGGGTAGTTTTACCCCTAATTTTTTTGTCTAAAAATGTTAATAAAATAGCTCTATTGCTTGACTTTACAATGGTTTTATTATAAACTATTTATTTAGTAATTAAATTTTAGAAAATAATTTTTAAGGAATGATAATATGCTTAAAAACACAGAAAAAACACTCGACAAACTTGTAGCTTTAAGTAAAACAAGAGGCTTTGTTTTCCCTGGTAGTGAAATTTATGGCGGTCTTGCAAATACTTGGGACTACGGCCCACTCGGTGTTGAAATTAAAGAAAACATCAAAAAGGCTTGGAGAAAGAAATTTATTCAAGAAAATAAATACAATGTTGGCCTTGACTGTGCTATTCTTATGAATCCACAAACTTGGGTAGCTTCTGGCCACCTTGGCGGCTTCTCAGACCCACTTATGGACTGCTGTGAATGTAAAACTCGCCATAGAGCTGACAACCTTATTGAAGATTTTGACGGTACAAATGTTGCAGGTTGGTCAAATGAACAGATGATGGCATACATCGACGAACATAACATTGTTTGTCCTAATTGTGGTAAGCACAACTTTACTGACATTCGTCAATTCAACCTTATGTTTAAGACTTTCCAAGGTGTTACTGAAGATTCAACTGCTGAAATTTATCTTCGTCCTGAAACAGCACAGGGTATTTTCGTAAACTTCCAAAATGTTCAGAGAACAACAAGAAGAAAAGTGCCTTTCGGTATTGCTCAGGTTGGTAAATCATTCAGAAACGAAATCACACCAGGTAAATTCATTTTCCGTGTTCGTGAATTTGAACAGATGGAGCTTGAATTCTTCTGCAAACCAGGTACAGACCTTGAATGGTTTGATTATTGGAGAGGCTTCTGCCGTGACTGGCTCTATTCTCTTAATATTAAGCCTGAAAATCTTCGTCTTCGTGACCACGACCCAGAAGAACTTTGCTTCTATTCAAAAGCTACTACTGACTTTGAATATATGTTCCCATTTGGTTGGGGCGAGCTTTGGGGTGTTGCTGACAGAACAGACTACGACTTAACTCAGCACATCAACACAAGTGGTAAGTCACTTGAATATTTTGACCCTACAACAAATGAAAAATATGTTCCTTATGTTATTGAGCCTTCACTTGGTGTTGAGCGTTTATTCTTAGCACTTCTCACAGAAGCTTATGACGAAGAAGTAGTTGACGAAGAAAAGAACGACACTCGTGTTGTTATGCACTTCCACCCAGCAATTGCTCCTGTTAAGGCTGCAGTTCTTCCACTTTCAAAGAAGCTTGGCGACAAGGCAGAGGAAATTTTCGCAGAACTTTCAAAGCATTTCAATGTTGAGTATGATGACGCTGGCTCAATCGGTAAGCGTTACCGCCGTCAAGATGAAAT
>JAZUGZ010000227.1:0-1882 GCA_045641425.1 Candidatus Fimenecus sp. | reverse complement strand
GTTTATAATGGTAAATCAGTTTATAAAGAAGTTTAATATATAATGGAGGAAAAAATCATGGCAAAAAGAACAGATGTAAAAAAAGTATTGATTATCGGTTCAGGCCCTATCGTTATTGGTCAGGCTGCTGAATTCGACTATGCAGGTACACAGGCTTGTCTTGCACTTAAAGAAGAGGGATATGAAGTTATCCTTTGCAACTCAAACCCTGCAACAATTATGACAGACACAACAATCGCTGACAAAGTGTATATGGAACCACTTACACTTGAATATATTGCGAAGATTCTTCGCTACGAGCGCCCAGATGCTATTGTTCCTGGTATCGGTGGTCAGACTGGTCTTAACCTTGCAATGCAGCTTGAAAAGAAGGGTATTCTTAAAGAATGTGGTACAAAACTTCTTGGTACTTCAAGCGAAAGTATTGAAAGAGCAGAAGACAGAGAAATGTTTAAGGAAATGTGCGAGTCAATTGGCGAGCCAGTTATTCCTTCAGAAATTACATACAGCATTGAAGAAGCAAAAGAAGCTGCTAATAAGATTGGTTACCCAGTTGTTCTTCGTCCTGCATTCACACTTGGTGGTACAGGCGGCGGTTTTGCCAACAATGAAGAAGAGCTTGTTGAAATTGGTATGAATGCATTTAAGCTTTCTCCAGTTCATCAGGTACTTATTGAAAAGAGTGTTAAGGGTTATAAGGAAATTGAGTTCGAAGTTATGCGTGACTCAAACGACCACGCTATTACAATTTGCGGTATGGAAAACGTTGACCCAGTTGGTGTTCATACTGGCGACTCAATTGTTGTAGCTCCAATTCTTTCACTTAATGACCACGACCTTAAAATGCTTAATGACAGTGCTATTAAAATTATTCGTGAGCTTAAAATTGAAGGTGGTTGTAACGTTCAGTTCGCTCTTAACCCAACTTCAAGTGAATATTTCCTTATTGAAGTTAACCCAAGAGTTTCTCGTTCATCAGCTCTTGCTTCAAAGGCAAGTGGTTACCCAATCGCAAGAGTAACTGCTAAAATCGCTATGGGTATGGCTCTTGAAGATATTCCAGTAGCAGGTGGTACAGCAGCAATTGAGCCAAGCCTTGACTATATCGTTGCTAAATTCCCAAGATTCCCATTTGATAAATTCGCTGATGCACCAAACACACTTGGTACACAGATGAAAGCAACTGGTGAGGTAATGGGCATTGGTGCTACTCTTGAAGAGTGCTTCTTAAAGTCTGTTCGCTCTCTTGAAACTGGCGTTTGCCACTTCCACCTTGCAAAGTTTGATTCATATACAAATGACGAACTCTATGCTTATATTAAAGAATTCAAAGACGATAATGTATATGCTATCTTTGAGCTTCTTCGCAGAGGCGAATCTATAGCAAAGCTTCACGAAGTAACAATGATTACTGAACTCTTCCTTGAATCATACAAGAAGATTATTGATATGGAAGAAAAGCTTAAAACAAATGCAAATTCAGTAGAAGTTCTTAAAGAAGCAAAGGTTATGGGCTTCTCAGATAAGTTTATTTCAAAGATTTGGAACACTCCTGAAGTTGAAATTTACAAAACAAGAAAAGCTAATGGTATTACACCAATTTTCAAAATGGTTGATACACTTCACACAGGTAAATACATTGCTTATCTTTACTCATCATACACTGGCACTAATGACTCAAGACTTACTGACAAAAAGAAGATTATCGTTCTTGGCGCTGGTCCTATCCGTATCGGTCAGGGTGTTGAGTTCGACTATTCAACAGTTCACGCAGTTCAGACAATTAAGCGTGCTGGCTACGAAGCAATTATTATCAATAACAACCCAGAAACAGTTTCAACTGACTATACAACAGCTGATAAGCTCTACTTTGAGCCACTTA